>CAZLGK010000061.1:0-2941 GCA_964559365.1 uncultured Flavobacterium sp. | reverse complement strand
AAATTTATTATGAGGAAGTTTTAATGAAAAATAAACGCGAAGACTTAATTAAAGAAGCAACTGCTTATTATCAAACAGCTGCGGATATGCTCCAAAAGAAAAAATACGAGAAGTAGTTTTCTTTTTTTCTTCGTTTTGGTATTCCGAAGCATGAAGAATCTCAACAGTTATTATATTATGAGATTTCTCCTTCGTCGAAATAACAATCGTTTATATGAATAGTAAACAATTGTGGAAAGCCGTAATTATTACGGCTTTCTTTTTTTTATTTTTGTAAGAAATTTAAAGAGTAAATTATTGTTTTTTATTACATTTGGTAATTAGCATTCTTATTAAGAATAATATTTTCAAAATAGAAATCATTTAGAATTAACTTTTATGGAATTACCAAAATATCACGAAACTTTTCTACCAGTTTTAGAAACTTTAAATACAGTAGAATCTATTAATAATAGAGAATTAATTTCAAAAGTACGTGATAATTATTATTCTCACTTACCACAGGAACTTCTTAATAAAAAAACCAGTTCTGGGGCTAATGTGTTATTAGACAGAATAAGTTGGGGAAAATCATATCTAAAAATGGCAAAATTTGTTTCTTATCCAAAAAGGGGTACGGTCCAAATAACAAAAAAAGGAAAGGATATACTAAACTTTGGTATTTTGTCTCTCCACGATTTACAAAACGATGATGATTTCATTAAACATAGAGAAGCTGTTAAAAGTAAAAAAGAAAACGAAATTGAATTAGATGTCATAAATGTTGAAAATGCATCTCCTCAGGATTTAATAGATTCTGGGTTTTCTTCTATAGAAACTGAAGTAAAGACAGAACTTTTAGAGAAACTAAAAGAAATAGACCCATATTATTTTGAAAAAGTAATATTAATACTTTTAAAGAAAATGGGATATGGGGATTTTATAGAAACTTCCAAATCAGGTGATGGTGGTATTGATGGAATTATTAATGAAGATAAATTAGGACTTGAAAAAATATATACTCAAGCAAAGCGATACAATGAAAATAAGGTTCGTGAAAAAGATATAAGAAATTTTATTGGAGCTATGAGTGGTGATACCAGAAAAGGTGTCTTTATAACAACTTCTTCATTTGATGATTCAGCAATTAAAAAAGCAAGAGAAGCTCATCATTCAATAATTTTAATTGATGGAACAAAATTAGTTGACTTAATGCTTCAATTTAATGTTGGTGTACAAATAAAGACAGTTTATGAAGTCAAAGAATTAGACAATGATTTTTTTGATGGGGAATGAAATAAATTACCTAAACCAACCCATTATACTTTCTCACAAACCATTCCGTTGCCAATGTAATGGTTAATAAGATTAAAAGCCATTTAAGATCAATTAGCGGAGATTTCTGTACTACTTGCTTAGCAATTGGTTTGTATTGTTCTTCTTTGGTTAAAACGTCTATTAAACGCTCAATTTGATTAGGATAATAGATATTACCGTTAGTATTCTTAGCCAATTGTGTCAGTTGGTCTTTATTTGGGCTCACAAATTGTTTTTCACTGTTGAAATCCAAGACTTCAAAACTTCCGTTATAAACATCCTTTTGTTTCGTTTCTCTTACAGTAAAAGAATAGTTTC
Source organism: uncultured Flavobacterium sp. (assembly GCA_964559365.1). Classification (GTDB taxonomy): domain Bacteria; phylum Bacteroidota; class Bacteroidia; order Flavobacteriales; family Flavobacteriaceae; genus Flavobacterium. The sequence continues at coordinate 1,327 of CAZLGK010000061.1, read as the reverse complement.
CTGCTTCTAAATCATTAAATACAACCTCAAAATCGGTATTGGTTTTAATAAAATTATATTTCAATACTTTTTTAGTTGATTGGTTTACCAATGTTATTTCCAAAAGTGCATCAGCATCAAATTCATAGTTTTTATTGAAATATTGTGCTTTAATACTAATGTTTTCGCCTGTATTATAAAAGTTTTCATGTTGTACAACCAAACTCTTTTTAACATCGTTTGAAATTAAATACTGAATGGTTTTATCCATAAACAAATCGAAATCTTTAAAGTCATTCTTTGCTAAATAGGTTTCGCTACGCCATTTCCAAAGATTTTCACCAAATAAATATGAAGTTCGTTGTTTATTAACTTCGGTAAAAGCCATTAAAGGCGATTCTAAATTAACGTTTCGAACACGAGCAAAAAGCAATGTTTCTATTTTAGTTTTTGGCACTATGGAAACAAATTTATTTTCTAATGGAGAAAAGTTTTCAAAACCAATATTTTCTTGAGAAAAGTTGGTAAATGATGAATTAAAATTAGCTGAATAATTCTCTGTTTGATTGGTGCTTTGAAAAGCAAAACCTTCTTGATTTTTGTTTAAAAAAGTAAAATCGGTATGCTTTCCTGTAATGATAAAACAATTTGAATTGCTATTTTTTATGTGATTAAAAACCGATTGAAATTTAGAATTGGGTTGATAAATTATAAATAAATTATACTTATCTAATGATTTGATTTCATTTATATTAAGAACAGTTACTTTACGTTGTTCATTAACTTCAATACTTCTTTTTAATGCGCTAATATCAGGATGAACAATATCAGTTATTAAAGCAATTTCACTGCGCTGATCTAAAATTTCAACCACGAAAAATTTAGAGTTATTGGTTTTGTTTTTTTCAGCTGACAAAGGCGCAATAACTGCTGTATATTTTTGAATTCCAACTTTAGATGCAGACAATAAAGCATTTACTGTAATTACTTTTTTATCTTTAGTAAATTGTACTTTTTCTTTAAAAACAACCTGATTTCCCTGCAGGATTGAAAACGTACTTTCAACCGATTGGTTTACGTTGTATTGCAAAAAGATTTCGACAGGAAATTTATTCTTTAAAAAAGCGTATTTATTTACGTTGATTTGCGCTACTTTTAAGTCGACAACAGTTGTTGTATCGCCTAATATTACAGGGTTAACCGCAATATTTTCAGGAAAAGCATATACATAATCATTTCCTTGTGTTTGATTTCCATCGGTTAATAAAACAACAGGATATTTCTTATTGTGATACAATTGCTTTAATTCTATCGCAACATTATCAATACGCGTTTGTTTTCCTTTAAA
>CAZLGK010000060.1:0-3080 GCA_964559365.1 uncultured Flavobacterium sp. | reverse complement strand
CAATGTACAGATGATAGAGTAAATCAAATTACACCTCTTTTGTTTGCTAAAGCAGATAATCCATATGATATGATAAAAATGAGTGTGGAAGAAATTAAAGAAATAATAAGACCTTGTGGGCTTTCACCAATGAAATCAAAAGGAATACACGGTTTATCTCATATATTAATAGACAAACATAACGGAGAAGTTCCTCAAAGCTTTGAAGCATTAGAAGAATTACCAGCCGTTGGACACAAAACAGCAAGTGTTGTAATGAGTCAGGCCTTTGGAGTTCCTGCATTTCCGGTAGATACACACATACATCGTTTAATGTATCGCTGGAATTTAACCAATGGTAAGAATGTTCAGCAAACTGAAAAAGATGCAAAACGTATATTTCCAAAAGAATTATGGAACGATTTACATTTACAAATTATTTGGTACGGAAGAGAATATTCTCCAGCTCGTGGTTGGGATTTAGAAAAAGATATAATTACTAAAACCATTGGTAGAAAATCGGTTTTGGATGAGTACAACAAAAAAGCCTCGTAATCTGTTTACGAGGCTTTTTTTTAATTAGCAATAATCTCAAAAGTTAATTTACCCATTTTTTCAATTCTTAATGCTTTAGAATAATTAAGAATAAACGAAATCGTTTCTTTTTTCGGTAACATGTTATTGGTTGCTAATTTCTTTTTAGAGTAAAGTTTTGCCATAGAATTTGTTTTGTTTTTATCTATAACGAAAACTAAATTATATTATTGTTTAATTTGTTAAAACAATTTGATTTTTCTCTATAACTTTTCTCAAATTTATAATTGCATAACGCATTCTCCCTAATGCTGTATTAATACTAACATCAGTAGCCTCTGCTATTTCTTTAAAGCTTAAATCCTGATAAATACGCATTTTTAAAACTTCTTTTTGATCTTCTGGAAGTTCTTCAATAAGTTTAGTCAAATCAAGCTCTACTTGTTCTAAAATAATTTGATTTTCTACATTTAAACTTTTATCCGTTAAAAGTGAAAAAATAGAGTATTCATCTGTATCTCTTTGGAAACGCATTCTTTTTGATTTTCTAAAGTAATCTATAACTAAATTATGCGCTATTCGCATTACCCAAGGTAAAAATTTTCCTTCTTCATTATACGATTTAGCTTTAAGGGTTTTAATGACTTTTATAAATGTGTCTTGAAAAATATCTTCACACAAATCTTTATCATTGATTTTTGAATAAATAAATCCGTAGATTTTAGACTGATGTCTTTCAATTAAAATCGACAAAGCAATTTCGTCACCATTAATATAATTTTTAACTAAAATACCGTCTGGAAGTTTGTGATTAGCCATAACATTACCTTTTAATTTATTGGGGTTTTAAATTTTTTAAAAAGTAATTTTAGGTATAGGCTTTATTTTTAGATTAATACTATGAGTCAAATTTAAAGGAAAAAAAATATAAAAACCAAATATTATTCAATATTTTTAATTAAACAGTTCGTTATCAGTAAAAATACAATCTTAAAACAGAAGTATTAGCAAGATAATCATGTAAATAATGCTATTTTATAAATTTAGCTAATAGAAATCATTTTTTTCAAAGACTATATTCTATTGGCTTATGATTTTAAATTATGTAAATTTGCAAATCTTTATTTTTTGACATGATAAAAACTGATTTTTCGAAGCTTGAACCTAAAAAAAACATCTTAATAAAAGGTGCTCAACTGCACAATTTAAAAAATATTGATGTTGCAATTCCTCGAAACAAATTAGTTGTAGTTACAGGACTTTCAGGTTCTGGAAAGTCGAGTTTAGCATTTGACACTCTTTATGCTGAAGGACAAAGACGCTATGTAGAAAGTTTATCTTCTTATGCACGACAATTCTTAGGCCGTTTAGACAAACCAAAAGTAGAATATATAAAAGGTATCGCTCCTGCTATTGCCATTGAACAAAAAGTAAATACAACAAATGCTCGTTCAACTGTAGGCACTTCAACTGAAATTTACGATTATTTAAAATTATTGTTTGCACGAATTGGTAAAACCTACTCTCCTATCTCGGGTCAAGAAGTAAAAAAAGATACCGTTTCTGATGTAATTTCAAAAATTGAAACGTTTGAAGAAAATAGTAAATGGTTATTACTTTCGCCTATTTACTTGGAAGAAGGAAGACCTTTAGAAGATAAATTGAAAGTACTATTACAACAAGGTTTTGCTCGAGTTTTAGTCAATAATGAAATGGTTCGTTTAGACGAAATTGAAGCTGATAAATTAAATGTAAAAAACGTTTTATTAATTATTGACAGAATCATTGTAAAAAAAGAAGAAGAGTTTTTCAATAGATTAGCCGATTCTGTTCAAGTTGCTTTTTATGAAGGTAAAGGCGAATGTTATTTACAAGAATTAAATACTGAAAATAAGTTTTCTTTCAGTTCAAATTTTGATCTTGATGGAATGACTTTCTTAGAACCTAATATTCATTTATTTAGTTTCAATAACCCTTATGGAGCTTGTCCAAAATGTGAAGGTTATGGAAGCGTTATTGGTATCGATGAAGAATTGGTTTTTCCAAATACGGCACTTTCTGTATACGAAAACGGAATTTACCCATGGCGAGGAGAAAGCATGAGTTGGTTTAGAGATGAATTGGTGAACAACGCTTATAAATTTGATTTTCCTATTCATAAACCCATTTTTGAACTGACTGACGAACAAAAACAATTGATTTGGACAGGAAATAAATATTTTACAGGGTTAGATACATTCTTCGCTGAACTTGAAGAAAAGAATTATAAAATTCAAAATCGTGTAATGTTATCTCGTTATAGAGGTAAAACAAAATGCACTTCTTGTAAAGGAAAAAGATTAAGACCTGAAGCTAATTATATAAAAATTGCAAATAAAACCATTTCAGAACTAGTTGATTTACCAATAGTTAAGCTAATTGAATTCTTTAAAACCCTAGAATTAAACGATTACGATACTAAAGTAGCCAAACGCCTTTTAATTGAAATCAATAATCGTTTAGGCTTTTTATATAATGTTGGATTGAGTTATTTAACCTTAAATCGAAATTCTGCCACTTTATCTGGT
>CAZLGK010000059.1:0-5003 GCA_964559365.1 uncultured Flavobacterium sp. | reverse complement strand
CAAACAAAAGAGGTGTAATTTGATTTACTCTAACATCTGTACATTGTGCAGAAAGCAAAACCGCAATCAATAATGTATACGGATCTTTATGGTCTAAAGGGATTGGGATTTCTGGATATAATTCGTTTAACGTATTTATAACAAATGTTACTTTTTCGTTCTTTGTCATTTTTGTACTTTTATACTTTATTATAACTTTCGTCAAAGTTACACTTAATACAAATTAAACAAAAAATAAAATGACAACTTTAAAAATAGGAGATAAAGCTCCCAATTTCTCAGGATTAGACCAATCGGGCAAACAACATTCATTATCTGATTATAAAGGTAAAAAATTAGTGGTTTTCTTTTATCCAAAAGCAAGTACACCTGGTTGTACTGCAGAAGCATGCGATTTAAGAGACAATTTTGAACGTTTTAAAGCTAATAATTATGAATTGTTAGGAGTTAGTGCTGATAGTGCTAAGCGTCAAGCAAATTTTATTGAGAAAAATAGTCTTCCATTTCCACTTTTAGCAGATGAAGATAAATCGGTAATCCAAGCTTTTGGTGTTTGGGGGCCTAAAAAATTCATGGGAAAAGAATATGATGGTATTCACAGAACCACTTTTGTAATTGATGAAAATGGTATTCTATCGGATGTTATAGAAAAAGTTAAAACTAAGGCACATGCTGAACAAATATTAGATTAATTAAAAAATCCCGCATTTGCGGGATTTTTTTTACTTCGTTTTTTCTGCTAGTTGTTTAGTAGGATTGAAACCAAACAAATTATGTGTTTTAATAATATCAGAAATTCCATCAGGAAGCATTTTTTCCCAACCTTCTTCATTATTAGTAATCATTTTTAATACTTTTCTAGAAAATATTTCAAGGTTTTTTTCTTCAAAATCTTTGATATCTACGACTTTACCATTGAATTTGAAGAATTTGTATAACTCTTTCATTCTTGGATGAACTTTTAAGTTATCTGAATCAATGATTACACCATCTTCATCTTTCATTGGATATAAATATACTTTTAAATCTCGGTAAAATAATTTACCAAAAGCTTCTAATATTCCCCCGGATAAATGACGGTAGTATTTTTCATCAAAAATATCAACAAGGTTATTAACTCCCATTGCGAGACCCATTCTTGCCTTGGTATAATTTGAGAAATATTCAACAACTTTAAAGTATTCTTGGAAATTAGAAATCATTACGGTTTGTCCAAGAGAACAAAGTAATTCTGCTCTATCTAAAAAGTCTCTCTCGTCAATTTCACCCTCGGCTTTTAAGTTTGAAAGTGTAATTTCAAAAATAACAAAAGTATTTTCTTTATCAACCTTTTTCTCTTCTATAAACATGTTATATGATTTCTTAAACATATTCATATTTACTTTAGTAACAGGTCTAAAACTTCCTCTTAAAGCCAAAATATTTTTCTTGTACAATACAGCAGCCGGTAAAATGTTTTTTCCATCAGGACCAAACATTACTGCATCTGTCATACCATTTTTAACCAATTGTAAACTCATTAATCGATTGTCAACATCAGCAAAACGAGGTCCGGAGAAGTTAATAGTATCTATTTCTAATTGGTCTTTATCTAAGTGATCGTATAAGTAACGCAATAATTTTTTAGGGTCATTGTATTTGTAAAACGCACCATAAATTAAATTTACACCTAAAATACCAAGAGTTTCTTGTTGTAATTTTGCATCAGTTTCCTTAAAACGAATGTGAAGTAAAATTTCGTTATATTCTTCATGTGCCTCAACTTGATACTTAATACCTACCCATCCATGACCTTTATATTGCTTTGCAAAGTCAATAGTTGCAACAGTATTAGCATATGTGAAAAATAATTTATTAGGATGTTTATCTCGCAATAAACGTTCTTCCATTAATTGTGCTTCATGCGTAAGCATTTTACGTAACCTACTCTCTGTTACATATCTCCCATCATCTTCAACACCATAAATAGCATCACTAAAATCTTTATCATAAGCAGACATTGCTTTTGCAATTGTTCCAGATGAAGCTCCTGCTCTAAAGAAATGACGAACTGTTTCTTGTCCTGCACCAATCTCAGAAAACGTACCGTATATATACTCATTAAGATTAATTCTTAAAGCTTTATCTTTTAAAGAAGGAATCTGCTCTATAACTTTATCTCCACTTAATTTTATGTCGGTTACAATACTTTTCATATATAACGGTAATTTTGGGTAAATTTTAAGTAATCTTATTTATTGCAAAGTTAATCATTTTGTTAAAAATTAAGGTAATTATTATTATTTTTGTGTAAAAATATAACATTGAAGATTTATTTCTTAGGTACAGGCACATCTCAAGGTATTCCAGTAATTGGTAGTAATCATCCTGTTTGTTTAAGTAACAATTTTAAAGATAAAAGATTAAGAGTATCTGTTTGGGTGTATTCAGATGATTTTTCTTTTGTAATTGATTGTGGTCCAGATTTTAGACAGCAAATGTTAACTTCTAAATGTACTAAAATTGATGCTATACTTTTTACACATGAGCATGCCGATCATACAGCTGGTTTAGATGATATTCGTCCTTTTAATTTTAGACAAGGCGCTCTTCCTATTTATGCGCATAAAAGAGTGTTAATAAACTTAGAGAAACGATTTGATTACATTTTTGAAACTGAAAATAAATATCCAGGTGCTCCATCAGTAGAATCATATGAAGTAATTGAAAATATTACATTTAGTATAAAAAACACTGAAGTTGTACCTATAAATGCTTTTCATGGTAACTTACAAGTTTTTGGTTATAAAATTGATGATTTCGTCTATTTAACCGATGTTAAAACAATTGACCAAAAAGAAATTAATAAAATATTTAAATGTAAAATATTAGTAATTAATTGTTTACGTGAAGAACACCATAATACTCATTTTAACTTACAAGAAGCTTTAGATTTTATATCTTTGGTTCAGCCAGAAAAAACATATTTAACACATATTAGCCATTTATTTGGATTTCATGATGAAATACAACAAAAACTTCCAAATAACGTTTATGCAGCATACGATAATTTAGAAATTTCAATTTAAACTTACTTTTTATGAAAAACACATTCATGTATTTATTTATCTTTTCATTATTGATAAATGTTTTCTTATACGTTAATTCAAATAAAATTTTAAAAGCTAAGGACGCTGATGTTGTTAGATTGAAAGAAAGCCTAAAATCAGCGAATGTATCTATAGATTCATTAAAAGCTAGTGATTATTTTTCAATTGAAACGGATCAAGATGCACAAGATTATTTTTACAATAAAAATCTTGATTACCCTAAAGTAATGGCTAAGGTTAATGAGGATTTAGTAGCTTTAAATACAAATAAAGAAGGAAACAAATTAGTACCATATGAAGCAATTGAAGGAAAACCTTTTATTATTAACAAAGCTAAAATGTTAAACCACAGATGGATTATCGCAGAATATTCTAATGCTGATTTGTGGGGACAAGTTTTAATTAAATATTTTTATAATGATGATAAACCTACCGATTTTGAAACAGTAGAAACCATTATGTATGAAAAACAAATAATGAAATAATTAAAAAGCTCCTTTTTGGAGCTTTTTTTATAAGTAAAAACTATTTTAAAATCGAAAATTGCAATTTTAACATATATGATTTTAGTTCTTGAATTTGTATTTTTGAAAAAAGAAAAAAGATGAAAATTGTTATATCACCTGCTAAATCACTTGATTTCGAATCAAAATTGCCTACTACATTATTCACTGAATCTGAATTTTTAAAGAAATCAGAAACAGTACAAAAGGTTTTGAAAAAGAAAAGTCCAAACGAATTAATGAAGCTAATGTCAATTTCAGATAAGTTAGCGGAATTAAATTGGCAACGTAATCAAGATTGGGCAACACCTTTTAAACCCGATAATGCTAGACCTGCAGTTTTCGCATTTAATGGTGATGTGTATACAGGTTTAGATGCTTATACAATTACAGAAGATAAACTAACTGCTTTACAAGATAAATTGAGAATTTTATCTGGTTTATATGGTTTGTTAAAACCACTCGATTTAATGCAACCGTATCGTTTAGAAATGGGAACAAAAATTGAAATTGGTGCAAATAAGAATTTATATGAATTTTGGAAAAAAACCATTACTGATGCTTTAAACAAAGAGCTTTCTAAAGACGAATTGTTTATTAATTTAGCGAGTAACGAATATTTTAGTGCTATTGATACTAAAACATTAAAAGCTTCTGTCATTACTCCTGAATTTAAAGATTATAAAGACGGGAAATTAAAAATGATTAGTTTCTTCGCTAAAAAGGCTAGGGGATTAATGGTGCGTTATATTATTGATAAAAATCCTGAAACGATGGATGATTTAAAACAATTTAATTACGATGGTTATGCTTTTGATGACAATTTATCTAAAGGAAATAAGTTGGTATTCACAAGATAAATACTTATTCTTTAAGCATTATTATTCATTATGCGTTCGAACTTTACTTTTCTAATGCCATGATCGGTGTTCCATTGACTTACTTCTTTAAAATGAAATTTTTTATACAACGCAGAAGCCGGACCGTTATCAACGCCAGTTTCTACGACAAAAAGAGGAGTTTCAAAGGTTTTGAGTACGAACTCCATTAATTGTTGTGCAATTCCTTGTCTGAAATAAATAGGATGAACCACTAGACTTCTAATGTGTATATACCCATTATTGTGAATTATCTCAATTACTCCAACTAATTGATTTTCTTTTATGAATCCAAAAAACTGATTACTGCAATTTATATAATTTTCAAGTGGACGTTTTAATGGCGGAAAATCAACAGCTTTTAATATTTCTGCTTCTACTTTATAAGATTCTTGAAAAACAGCTTGTATTTTTTTAGCTACTTTTAAGTTGTTATTTTGTAGTTTTTTAATCATGTTTTAAGAGTTAAAGTTTTGCTAATTGAGTTGCAAATAGTTTTTGGAAATGTTTTGGAAATCTGTCTTTTATATGAA
>CAZLGK010000058.1:0-5995 GCA_964559365.1 uncultured Flavobacterium sp. | reverse complement strand
CTTAAAATTTAATATTTATAATAATCCTCTACCTGTTTTCACAAGTTTATTCTCGTTTTTTAAATCTTTAATTAAATTATCTAAAATTCCGTTGATAAAAATACTACTTTTTGGTGTAGAATATTCTTTTGCAATTTCTAAATATTCGTTAATTGTTACTTTTACTGGAATTGAAGGGAATTTTAAAAACTCACAAATTGCCATTTTTAAAATAATAGTATCGATTTCAGCAATTCTATCAGTATCCCAATTTGGTGTTTTATCAATATATTGTTTTGATAACTCAACTTCATTTAAAACAGTTTTACGGAAAAGATTCTTTGCATAATCTTTATCGTCTTCATCTTTATAAAGTTTTGTTACTTTAAATTCTTCTTGAGTTTCTTTTACTTGTTTGATTTGTTTTAAAATCATTGTATTTACTAAAGGAACATCATCAAGCCAAGTTAATCTATAATCTTCTAAATACTCATAAAGCTTTTCATTTGGTGCAATAACTTCTGTAAACAAATCGGCTATAAAATATTTATCTTCATCAAAGGTTGATTCAGATTTACTCATGTAATCAATATACAATTGACTTTCTTTAATTGCATCAATTAAAAACAAAATTACATCATCGTTTTGTTTCCAATTATTTATTTTTCGAGCATCAATTTTATCTAACAACGATTCGCTGTTTTTTAAAAGATGTAAAAATTTGTTTTGAGTAAATTTAGAAGAAGGATTTTTTTCTTCTTTAGTAGCTAAATGTTTTTTGGAAACCAAATCTAAATACTCTTCCTCTTTAGTTTGAATTTCAATTAATGCAGATAACATTAACAAATACAAATCTTGCATACTTTCAATGCTTCCGAATAAGAATTTTTCTTCTTTTTCTAGATTATCAGAATGATGTTGGTGCATTGCATAAATCGTCTGCATCACCTTTATTCTTATATGCCTTCTATTTAACATACTATTTAAAGAACTTTTAAAATTAACAAAGCGAAAGAAAAATCCTTTCGCTCTGCAAAACTACAATATTATTATCTATTATTTATTCTGAATTTCGTTTTTTCTATCGTCAATTCTTTTTTGAGCAATTGAAAATGCAGCTTGATGAGTTGTAATATTATTATCATCAGCAAATTTGAAAATCTCTAAAGCTGTGTTATAGATATTTTCCGTTTTTTCCATTACTTGAGCATTTGTCCATTTTACCAATTCAGAGTAAACATTAATTACACCACCAGCATTAATTAAAAAGTCAGGAGCATATAAAATTCCTCTTTCTTTTAAAAGCTTACCATGTGTAGATTCGTTTGCCAATTGGTTATTTGCAGCACCTGCAATAATTTTAGCTTGAATTTTATTTACAGTATCATCATTAATAGTTGCGCCTAAAGCACAAGGAGCGTAAATATCTACATCGGCTGAATATAAATCTGAGCCTGTATAAATTTTTGCACCATATTTAGAACCAACTTCATTTAATCTATCTTGATTAAGATCTGCAATAGTAACAATTGCGCCACTTTCAGTTAAATGCTGAACTAAAACTTCACCAACGTGACCAATTCCTTGAACTAACACTTTTTTACCTTCTAAGTTATCAGAACCAAATTGATATTTAGCTGCAGCTTTCATTCCTACAAAAACTCCATAAGCTGTTACCGGAGAAGGGTTTCCAGAACCACCTCTTTCTACTGAAATTCCAGCTACGTGTTTTGTAACTTCACTAACAATGTCCATATCTCTAGTCTCCATTCCAACATCCTCTGCAGTAATGTATTTTCCAGATAATGAATCTACGAATTGTCCAAAACGAGTCATTAATTCAGGTGTTTTTTGTGTTTTAGCATCACCAATGATAACAGCTTTACCACCACCTAAATTTAAACCCGAAATAGAGTTTTTATAAGACATTCCTCTAGATAAACGTAATACGTCGTTTAAGGCTTCCCATTCGTTTGTATAATTCCACATTCTAGTTCCACCAAGAGCTGGACCTAAAACTGTATTATGAATACCAATAATTGCTTTTAATCCTGTATCTTTGTCATTACAAAAAACAACTTGTTCGTGTCCGTCAAATGAAACTTGACCAAAAACAGGATCAACTTTATGCAATTCGTTTGCTTTTACTAATTCTGATGTCATATTGAGTTTGATTGTGTTGAATTATTTTCAAAAAATTATCCGCAATATTACGTATAAAATCAAAATGATTCAAAAAATTAGCTTTTTTTTAATAATTTGACAATGAAGTAGTTGATTTTTAGAAAATATTAAAATTAATAAAAAACCATCTTTTTCAATTTTTTAATAACAAATAATTACTTTTTTAATTTTTTAAATGAAAGAATTACAATATTTAAACAAATACTTTGTCAAATATAAATACCGATTTATTCTTGGTATTATCATTACAATTGCCGCTCAAATATTTTCTTTATTTACTCCAGAGTTAATTGGAAACTCTATAAAGACTATCCAAGAGTTTACCAAGCAAGAAAACGTTTCTTCTGTTTTGGTAAAAAAAGAATTACTAAATAATATTATTCTAATATTAGTAACCACACTAATTTATGGTTTTTTAACTTTTTTAATGAGGCAAACATTAATTGTTATGTCGCGTCACATTGAATTTGACTTAAAAAACGAAGTTTACAATCATTATCAAAAATTATCTCAAAATTTCTATAAACAAAATAGAACAGGAGACTTAATGAATCGTATTAGTGAAGATGTTGGAAAAGTAAGAATGTACGTTGGCCCAGCGGTTATGTATTCAATAAATACTTTTATTCGTTTTGCATTAGTAATTGTATATATGTACAACATATCGCCAAAACTAACTTTATATTCATTACTCCCGCTTCCATTATTGTCGTATGGTGTTTTCAAAATTAGCTCTGAAATACATAAACGAAGTAGTGAATTCCAAAAAAACCTTTCCACTTTATCTTCATTTGCTCAAGAAATTTTCTCTGGAATTAGAGTAATCAAAGCTTATGCAATTGAGAAAGAAAAAGAAAAAGAGTTTGAAACACTTACACAAGAAAGTAAGAACAAATCCATGTCTTTAGTAAAAGTAAACTCATTGTTTGGACCATTAATGATATTACTTATAGGTTTGAGTAATCTTGTGGTGATTTATGTAGGAGGAACTATGTATATTGATGGTAAAATTGAAAGTATTGGTGTTATCGCACAGTTCATTCTTTACATTAACATGTTAACTTGGCCTGTTGCTTCTTTAGGTTGGGTTTCTTCATTAGTACAAGAAGCGGAAGCTTCTCAAAAAAGGTTGAATGAGTTTTTAAAAATCACTCCTTCTATTCAAAATACTTCATCTCAACATGATGATATTAAAGGAAGAATTGAATTTAAAAACGTGACCTTTACTTATGACGACACAAATATAACTGCATTAAAAAATATTTCTTTTAAAATTAATCCAGGAGAAACCCTTGCTATATTAGGGAAAACAGGTTCCGGAAAATCGTCTATTCTTTCTTTAGTGAGTAGAATGTACGATACAACTGAAGGAAATATATTAATTGACAATAAAACAATTAAAGATGTAAACCTTAATGATTTGAGAAACAACATTAGCGTTGTTCCTCAAGACGCATTTTTATTTTCAGATACTATTAAAAACAACATTAAATTTGGTAATGAAAATGCAACTGATAATGAAGTTATTGAAGCTGCAAAAAAAGCAGTAGTCCACAATAACATTATTAATTTTACTAATCAATATGATACTATTTTAGGAGAAAGAGGAATTACACTTTCTGGCGGACAAAAACAAAGAGTTTCAATTGCTAGAGCGTTAATTAAAAATGCACCTATTCTATTATTAGACGATTGTCTTAGCGCAGTTGATACAGAAACAGAAGAAGCCATTTTAAATAGTTTGACTCAATATTGTAAAAACAAAACCACAATTCTTGTAAGCCACAGAGTATCTTCAGCTAAAAATGCTAGTAAAATTATCATATTAGACGAAGGACAAATTATTCAACAAGGTACTCATAATCAATTGCTCGAACAAGAAGGATACTATAAAGAATTATACCACAAACAACTTTCAGAAAAAGAAATTGTGAATTAATTGTTTTATACATTTTTTTTTTAGATTTTTGATTTCAATAAAAACCAATAATAGATCGAAGGATTATGAATGAAAAAGAAATGTTAGATAAAGAGGATATCTTTTCTAAAGTATTAAGAGCAGGAAGAAGAACTTATTTTTTTGATGTTAGAGCTACAAAAGCCGATGATTATTACATAACTATTACGGAAAGTAAAAAGTTTACTGAAGAAGATGGTTCTTATCATTTTAAAAAGCATAAAATTTACTTATACAAAGAAGATTTTGCAGCTTTTCAAGAAATTTTAAATGAAATGACAGCATTTGTTGTTGATCATAAAGGTGAAGAAGTAATTTCTGAAAGACACCAAAAAGACTTTAAAAAAGAAGTATACGATAACGAAACTACTGAAAACGTTTCTACAAGCAGTTTTACAGACATTAGTTTTGACGATATTTAATATCTCAAATCAATAGTAAAAAAAAGCCCTGATATTTCAGGGCTTTTTTATTATCCAATTTTTAATCCGTTTTCAACTTTAAAATTGGGAGATAATAAAACAATATCATTTTCATCTCCCATAGCGCCAAGAACCAGGCATTCACTCATGAATTTGCCTATTTGTTTTTTAGGAAAATTCACAACCGCAACAATTTGTTTGTTGAGTAAATCTTCTATTAAATAACGCTTTGTTATTTGCGCAGATGATTTTAAAAGACCTATTTCTTTTCCAAAATCAATTTTTAATTGATAAGCAGGATTTCTAGCTTCTGGAAAATCATTGACTTCTATAATGGTTCCAACACGCATTTCAACTTTTTCAAAATCTTGCCAATTAATTTCAAATTTCATTTGTTTTCTTTTTTCAAATTTAAGAATTTTCAATCATTTTGTAACATTATCCATTTACTAACGTATAATAACAAGAGGTTAATAACTTCTGAAATTTAATTTCTAAACTCTTATTCAAAATGGCTCAAACTCCTTCAAACATGTTGCCTCTTGGTACAAAAGCACCCGATTTTTTATTACCAGCAACAAATTTTAATACCAATTTTAATTTTGCAGAATGTAAAGGCCAAAAAGGAACTTTGGTTATGTTTATTTGTAACCATTGTCCGTTTGTGGTTCATTTAATTGATGAAATTGTTATGATTGCTAATGATTATAGAGTTCAAGGAATAGGAATAGTTGCTATTTCAAGTAACGATATTATAAACTATCCACAAGACGCGCCCGATAAAATGGCTGATTTTGCTTTAGAAAACAAAATAGAATTTCCTTATTTATATGATGAAACTCAAGAAGTAGCAAAAGCGTATGATGCCGCTTGTACACCCGATTTTTATTTATTTGACAGTCAGGATAAATTAGTTTATCGCGGACAAATAGACGATTCAAGACCTGGAAATGAAATTCCAGTTAGCGGAAGCGATTTACGTAATGCTATTGATAGTATTATATACAACCGTCATTTAAATGAAATACAAAAACCTAGTATAGGTTGTAATATAAAGTGGAGATAGATTATGATTAAAAAAGCATCTGTAATCCTATTTTATATTTTAGCACTTATATTTATTCTTGATTTTTCTTTGCCTGGAAAAGAAATCACAAGCAAAGTGAGTTCAATTAAGACAGTAAGGCAGAACTACTATAATGCAGGAGGAAATTCGCATTTAAGCTACACACTAAAAACTGAAGACGCTCAATTTATAATTTCTAAAGAGTTTTCAAAAAAGATAAAACAAGGCGATTTTATTACTAGAAAAGAATCAATACTTTTTAATGAAGTGAATTCTTATCGTTTTAATGGTTTTTCTGAAACCTATTCACTTAGATTATTCTCAGGTTTAATCTTGCCTTTATTAGTGATTCTAATTATTATAGCACAAACAAAATTTCATTTAAAA
>CAZLGK010000057.1:0-6717 GCA_964559365.1 uncultured Flavobacterium sp. | reverse complement strand
TAAAAAACAATAATTTACTCGTTAAATTTCTTACAAAAATAAAAAAAAGATAGCCGTAATAATTACGGCTTTCCTTATATAGTAAAATACTTTAATTAAGCTCATAACTTAAGTTTTGCTTAAAATAGAAGTTGTAAGACTTCAATTATTGAATAAAAAGTCTTAATTTATAGAATTAAATTTAAGGTACAACCGTAAAATTAATTTTATCTTAATTAATTTCTAAGTTAAGTATAGTTGTCCAATTTTTAGTAATTTTACATCATGAATAAAATAATTGCCATTTTATTATTAACATTATTTTTGTGTGCCAACACATCAATAGGGCAATTATTGAAGATTCCTAACTTAATTGAGCATTACAATGAGCATAAAAATGAAGTTGCTACAAATTCAAGTTCATTTATAGGTTTTATAAAGCTTCATTATTCAAAAGACTCAGAAAATAATAATGCTGAGCATCAAAATTTACCTTTTAAAACATTTGATAATACTGCAAATGTATTATTTACCTTTCCTGTCTTAAACTTTCAAATAGAAATTATTAAAACTTTAATTTCTGTAACAAAAGAATTTGTTTACAAGAACTACTTCAAATCTAACTTATTTACTTCAATTTGGCTACCGCCTAAAATAAACTAACATTTACTCTTTAGAAATTCTTCCCGATTTCTGTTTTTTTATTTGTATTTATCTGAAAATTTGATAAATACTATTCAGTAATTTTTCAATTTACTTATAATGTTAGAAAAAATCATAGCTTTTAGCTTAAAAAATAAATTCATAATTATTTTATTAACACTTGGAATATTTGGATTTGGATTATATTCTTTAACCCAAATTTCAATTGGTGCTGTTCCAGATGTTACCAATAATCAAATTCAAGTAATCACAACTTCACAAAACCTTTCTACACAAGATATTGAACAATATATTACTTATCCTGTTGAATTGGAAATGGCAAATTTACCTGGAGTAGAAGAAATTCGATCTATTTCAAAATTCGGATTATCAGTTGTAACAATAGTTTTTACGGATGAAATGGGAACGTATTTACCAAGGCAATTAATTGCAGAAAAAATTAAATCGGCTTCTGAGAAAATCCCAGAAGGTTTTGGAACTCCAGAAATGGGTCCCATTACTACTGGTTTAGGAGAAATATACCAATATACTTTAGAAGTTAAACCTGAATATAAAGATGAATATTCTGTAACCGATTTAAGAACCCTACAAGATTGGGTTGTAAAACGTCAATTATCTGGAATAAAAGGAGTTGTAGAAATTAATACTTGGGGTGGATTTCTTAAACAATACGAAATAGCAATTACGCCTTCTTCTTTAAAAGCGATGAATATATCTGTAAATGATGTTTTTACCGCTTTAGAAAGCAATAACAGCATTGCAGGTGGAGCATATATTGAAAAAACAAATCAGAGTTATTTCATTCGTGGCGAAGGAAAAGTAAAATCTATCGAAGACATCAATAATATTGTTATTAAAAATATAAATGGAAATCCTATATATATTAAAAATGTAGCCAATGTTCGTTATGGTTCAGCCAATCGTTTTGGCGCAATTACGGGCAATGGTGAAGGTGAGAAAGTTTTAGGACAAGTAATGATGCTAAAAGGCGGAAATTCTAAACAAGTAATTGATGATGTTAAAGCAAGAGTCGCAGAAATCGAAAAAACATTGCCCAAAGGTGTTTTTATTAACGGATTTTTAGAGCGTAGTGAATTAGTTGGTAAAACAACATTTACAGTTGCTGAAAACCTTATTTTAGGATGTTTAATTGTAATTTTTGTAGTGGTTTTGCTATTAGGAAATTGGAGATCAGGATTAGTTGTGGCTTCGGTTATTCCATTATGCTTACTTTTTGCCATTTCGTTCATGAATATATTTGGAATAGATGCTAACTTAATGAGTTTAGGTGCTATTGACTTTGGAATTATAATAGATGGAGCTGTAATTATAGTCGAATTTATTGCTTTTCAAATTGCTCATAAATCGAAGCATTTAGTTGGATTATCAAAAGAAGACAGACAAGTTCAAATTGATGAAATAACCTATAAAAGTGCCTCAAAAATGATGAATTCGGCTGTTTTCGGTCAATTAATCATTTTAATTGTTTTCATTCCTATTTTATCCCTTTCGGGTGTTGAAGGGAAAATGTTTAAACCAATGGCAATGACATTTAGTTTTGCTTTAGTAGGCGCTATGTTATTTTGTTTTACTTATGTTCCAGTAGTTTCATCATTATTTTTAAAGCCTAAAGAGGAAAATCCAAATTCTCTTTCAAATCGATTAATCAATAAATTAAATTCTTGGTATTTACCTGCAATTACTTGGTCTTTAAATAATACTAAAAAAGTATTATATGGAGCACTTGCCTTATTGGTTTCAGCTATAGTATTATTCACAACAATGGGTGGAGAATTTATTCCAACTTTAGATGAAGGTGATTTTGTTATTCAACCCGTTTTAAAAACAGGTACTTCATTAACTAAAACTATTGAAACTACTACAAAAATTGAACAAATTATTTTAAAGAACTTTCCTGAAGTTTCTCAAGTAGTCAGTAGAATAGGAGCTGCAGAAGTTCCAACTGATCCTATGAGTATGGAAGAAAGTGATGTAATTGTAAAATTAAAACCAAAATCTGAATGGGTTTCTGCAGATTCAAAAGATGAGTTAGCTGATAAAATAAAAGAAGCTATTGAAAAGAAGATTCCTAACATGGAAATAGAATTCACGCAACCTATAGAAATGCGTTTTAATGAACTTATTTCAGGAACACGTTCTGATGTTGCTGTAAAAGTTTTTGGGGATGATTTGGAAGTTTTAGCTCGTAAAGCTGACGAAATTGCTAAAGCTATTAAAAATGTAGAAGGAGCATCAGATATTATTATTGAGAAAACAGAAGGTTTACCACAAATGGCAGTTAAGTATAACCGTTCTAAAATAGCACAATTCGGAATGAATATTGCTGAATTAAATGATGTTTTATCGTTAGCTTTCGCAGGAAAAACTGTTGGAACTGTATTCGAAGGAGAAAAACGTTTTGATATGGTTATTCGTTTAGATAAAAATAATCGTACTGATATTCAGGACATTGAAAACTTATATGTTTCTACTCCAAGTGGAAATCAAATTCCTTTACAAGAATTAGCCGAAATTGAATATACTACTGGTCCAGCAAAAATTTCAAGGGATAACACCAATAGAAGAATTGTAGTTGGAATTAACGTAAGAAATAGAGATTTACAAAGTGTTGTTGATGATATTCAGGAAATAGTAAATGCAAAAATTAAATTGCCTACAGGCTACAGAGTAACTTATGGTGGGCAATTTGAAAACTTACAAAGTGCAAAAGATAGATTATTAATTGCTGTACCAATTGCTTTAGCATTAATATTCATATTATTATATTTTGCTTTTGGGTCAGTTAAAGAAGCATTGATGGTGTATTCAGCCATTCCTTTATCTGCAGTTGGTGGAATTTTATTCTTATGGATTCGTGATCTACCTTTTAGTATTTCTGCTGGTGTTGGGTTTATTGCATTATTTGGAATAGCCGTTTTAAACGGAATTGTACTCATTGAACACTTCAAAGAATTAAAACACCAAGGTATGAAAAACATAAACGAATTAATCTTAAAAGGAACTACTGATAGACTTCGACCTGTTTTATTAACTGCAAGTGCAGCAGCTTTAGGTTTTCTACCAATGGCAATTTCTTCATCAGCTGGAGCAGAAGTTCAAAGACCTTTAGCAACTGTTGTTATTGGTGGATTGTTCACAGCAACATTATTAACTATGTTAGTACTACCAATACTTTACAAGATTTTGGATACTAAAGAATTTAAAAAACCTAAATTTAAAAAAAATGAATCAGGAACTTTTGTAATTGTATTTTTCATATTTTCAAGTTTTACATTTGCTCAAAACAATGATCCAGAACTTGATAGTTTAATTTCAAAAGGAATTGCGAATAACAAGAATATAAAAGCAATGCAATTACAAGTAGATAAAGCTAAGGCAACTATTAAAACAGCATATTCTATAGATAAAACAAATATTTATTACAGTTATGACCAAAATAATTTAGCAATTAATAATGAACCTTTAAAAGTATTTGGAGTGCAACAAAGCTTTGCATTTCCAACAGTTTATGGAGCACATAAAAAAGTATTACAAGCTGAATATGAAAAAGAAATTTCAAATTTAGATTTACAAAAAAGTCAATTAAATCGTAACATTTCTATAGTTTATAACCAAATTGTATTTCTACAACATCAAGAAAAATTATATATATATTTAGATAGTTTGTATCAAAATTTCTCAAAAGCAAGCGATAGGCGTTTTGAATTAGGGGAAACAAATTACTTAGAAAAAATTACAGCTGAAGCTAAGTTTCGTCAAATTAAAACCAAATTAAATCAAATTGAAAAAGATAAAATCGGGTTTTATGATAAGCTTAAATCTTTAGTCCAATCTGATGATAAATTAGTAATTACTTCTAACGAATTAAAGGCTGAAAATAATTTAAGTAAAACTAACAATAAGGACCTATATAGTTCTTATTATGAAAACATTACGAATATTTATAAAAAACAAATTTCTTTTCAAAAACAACAATCTTTACCTGATTTAAATATAGAATATTTTCAAGGAAAAAATACAGGTTTATCTTCTTCTTTATATGGATTTCAGGTGGGAGTTTCTATTCCTTTATTCTTTAACGGAAATGTTGCTAAAAACAAAGTTGCTAAAATTGAATTACAAAGTTGGGAAGCTCAAAAAGAAAATGAAATATTAAAAATAGAAACACATTTAAGTCAGCAAAAACAAACTTTAGAAAAGTTTCAAGAAGGAATTAACTACTATAATCAATATGGAAAGAAATTATCAGAAGAAATTATAAAAGTAGCTAATATGAGTTATAAACATGGAGAAATTGATTTTTTCCAATACATAATGAGTTTAGAGAATGCAACTTCTATTCAAATGGATTATCTAGAAACTCTTTTACATTACAACTTAACACAATTGAACTTACAATATATAATATTAGAATAAGATGAGAAAAGTAGCATATATAATAATTTTAGCTTTAGTTATAACTTCTTGCAAAGAATCAATTTCAGAAGAAATAGAATCTGTTGATGATGGAATTATTTCCGTAACGAAAGAACAATTTCAAAACTCTAAAATAGAAATAGGTTCTCCAACAGAACAGGTTTTTAATGTAGGTATAAAAACTACTGGTAAAATTGATGTTCCTCCACAAAATAGAGTTAAAATCACTTCTTTTTTAGGTGGTTACATAAAATCAACTCATTTGTTAATTGGTGATAAAATTAAAAAAGGACAAGCTTTAGTAACTCTTGAAAATACTGATTTTATTGATATTCAGAAAGATTATTTAGAAGTGGCTGAACAAATCAATTATTTAAAATCTGAATACGAAAGACAAAAAACATTGTATGATGAAAAAATCACTTCCCAAAAGAACTATCTAAAAGCAGAAAGTGATTATAAAAGAGCAAACGGTATGTATCAAAGTTTAAAGAAAAAATTACAATTGCTTAATATTTCTCCTGCTCAAGTTCATAAAGGAAATTTAACATCGACAATTACTATTTATGCTCCAATTTCTGGAGACGTAACTGTTATGAATGCAAATGTGGGAATGTATATGGATGCCTCAGATATTATTTTAGAAATAGTAGATACAAATCATTTACATGTTGAATTAGCTGTTTTTGAAAAAGATATTTTACATGTAAAAGAAGGTCAAAATATTGAATTCATTGTTCCTCAAGCTTCAAAAGAAATATTTAAAGCAGAAGTAGTTTTGGTAGGTAAGTCGATTGAAGGAAATGATAGAACCATAATGATTCACGGACATTTAGATGACGCCATTAAACAACGTTTATTAACTGGAATGTTTGTAGAAGCAACTATTTTAACAGATTCTAAAAAAGGGTTTGCAATTCCTATTGATGCTCTGATTACCGAAAATGATAAAAATTATGTACTTTTATTAAAATCAAATGAGAAAGGAAAATATACATTTGAAAAAATAGCCGTAGAAATTGGTGATAAATCAACAAATGAAGTAGAATTAATTGAAAACAAAAGAGTTAACAAAGATTCAAAATTAGTTACAAAAGGAGTTTTCGATATTTATTAAACTAATGGAAGATACAAAAGAAAATTATTTAGACAATCATTATATTCACAAAAGCAATTGGTTAAGAGCTGCTGTTTTAGGTGCAAATGATGGTATCCTTTCAACTTCAAGTATAGCAATTGGAGTTGCAGCTGCAAGCGAATTTAGAGAACCCGTTATATTAGCAACTTTAGCCGGATTAGTTGCAGGAGCATTATCTATGGCTGCAGGAGAATATGTTTCGGTAAGCTCTCAAACAGATGTAGAAAATGCAGATATTGAAAGAGAAAAGCAAGAATTAATAGAAATGCCTGAAATCGAATTGCAGCGCTTAGCTGAAATCTATGAAGAAAGAGGTTTAAAAAAAGAAACTGCGTTACTAGTTGCCAAAGAATTAACTGCTCACGACGCTTTAGGAGCACATGTAAGAGACGAACTTGGCATTAATGAAATAAGCCAAGCAAATCCTTTACAAGCAGCATTAGCTTCGGGTGCTGCTTTTTCTGTTGGTGGAGCTTTACCTTTTTTAGTTACTCTATTTT
>CAZLGK010000056.1:0-7073 GCA_964559365.1 uncultured Flavobacterium sp. | reverse complement strand
TGAAATGATGATTAACAGCTGCGATTTCTTCTTTTGTTGGTACTGCTGTGCCAATTGAAGTTTCTTTGTAAAATTGACGACTGTCACATGAAATTATATCACAATTAAAATATTGCGCCAATTCAATACTTAGTGCTGTTTTTCCAATTGCAGTTGGACCAATAATGGTGATTAGGTAATTCTTCAATTTTATTTTACTTTGGCAATAGTTTCAAATATTTTATCCCAGCTGCTATATTTTCCGTAGTTTTTTCCTAATCTAACAATTATAGTTTCGGTTTTTGGATTAACATAAATATATTGTCCTAATATACCCTGGGCATTATAGCTCATATCTTCTTTATTAGAAATCCACCAGTGGTTTTGATAATACCATACTCCACTTAAGTTGTTTTCAGCCTTAGTTGTTTTTTCAACCCATCCTTTTGAAATAATTTGTTTTCCATTCCAATTGCCATTATTTAAAAATAAACGACCAATTTTAGCATAATCTATTGCAACAGAATTCAAACAACAGAAAGTCTTTTCAACTCCTCCTTTTTTATCTAAACTCCAACTTGCATTATATTCCATTCCTAAAGGATTCCATATTTTTTCTTCTAAATATTCGCTAATTTTTTTTCCTTTTAAGCTTGATTCTAAAACTAAACCTAATATTTGTGAATCTCCACTACTATATTTGAAGAAGTTATTATGTTTTTTCTCTAATTTAAGTTTTGAGATTTCTTTTTTTAAATTTCTACCATAGTAAATACTTGCAGCGTTTCCAAATGGGTTGTAATAACTTTCATTAAATTTAATGCCAGAAGTCATGTTTAATAAATGACTTATAGTCACTTTTTCTAATCCATTTTTCTTTAATTCAGGTAAATAATTAGTAATTGGCTCATTTACTGATTTTATCAGACCATCATCAATAGCACATCCAATTAAAATAGAAATTATTGATTTAGCCATAGAAAATGAAGGAACAATTTTTTCTTTATCGTATCCATTAAAATATTTTTCATAAATAACAGTGTCTTTTCTAATTACAACAAAAGCAACTGTTTTATTTAATTCTAAATATTCGTCAAATGTGTATATTTTTTCTTTTCCCTTTACATTTAAAGTAACTGTTTTTGCAATTTCTGTTCTTAATTTATATTTAAATTCAAAAGGTTCAGTCGCTTTTTTTATATCCCTTTTTGGAAACTTTTTATGATCATTAATATCTGCAAAATTATATGCAACAAACCGACCTAATTTACAAGAAGTAAATAAAGAAAAAATTATAAAGACAAAAAAATATGATACCCTTTTCATTTGAGAGGTTTTTTAAATTATTGAATTTGAATTTTAGCTCCGCATTTAAAACAATAGTTTGCATTTATTGCTTGATTGCTCGTATAGCAAACTTTGCATTGTTTTTCAATATTGGTATTATTTTGATTTTTATTTGGTTGTTTTGCCATTTCTGCTGATACAATTCCAGTAGGAACAGCAATAATTCCATAACCTAAAATCATTACAAAGGAAGCAATAAATTGTCCAAGAGGAGTAATAGGAGAAATATCTCCATACCCAACAGTCGTTAGTGTTACAATTGTCCAATAAATACTTGTAGGTATGCTTGTAAAACCACTTTCTTCTCCTTCTACTACATACATAATTGAGCCTATAAAAACAGTGCTAATAAGTACAAAATAAATAAATACTAAAATTTTATTTCTACTAGCTATTAAGGCTTCTTTTAAATGTAGTGATTGACCTGTAAAATTAGGATGATTAAGTATTTTAAATAATCGTAACAGTCTAAATGCCCTAACAATTGTTAATACACTTGTACCTGTTATAAATAGTGAAAGATACATTGGTAAAACTGCAATTAAATCGATAATTCCATAAAAGCTAAAGATATATTTAATAGGCTTTCTTGTGGTTATTATTCGAAGAATATATTCAACTGTAAAAAATGCAGTAATAACCCATTCTAGAAAAACAACTTCAGAATGGTATTTTGAATCAAAACCTTGAACGGTTTCAAGCATAACCAATATTAAACTTAATACAATAACTCCTAAAAGAACTAAATCAAATAGCCTTCCAGATACTGTATTTGTTCCATAGATTATTATATAAGCTTTCTTTCTTAATTTTTTTAGAAAAGATTTTCTTTCTTGCATTTCTATCATAGAAAACAAATATACTTAAAAATGATAATCAATTAAAAACGTATTATTTTTAAAGCTTTCTTTTTTCTGATGTAAGATTGAATAATCGTTCTGACATCTTTATTATTTTGCATCGGAATGATAATTTTTTTTAATATTTCAATCTTTGAAATTTGATAATTTAAATCATAAAAAGCATAACCCTTATAAACACCATTTTCTATTAATACAGCAGATCGTTCACCTTTGTTTCTTCCTACATCAACTACAACCATGTTTTGATTTTCAAATGAATTTTTAGCAATACATTCTTTTACACGAGTATTATAATTTTCAGGAGATTCTTTATCGATGCAAGCTCCATAACATTGTTCTATATCATATTGAAAGCAACTTTTTTTAGTATCGTATAAACCGTTTATTTTTTGACATAAATTGAATTCCTCTGTCATACGAAATAAAGCATTTTTAGCATCTTGAGAAGTTGTAAAAGAGGTTAATTCTTTTTTTCTTCCGTCAGATTTTGCAATTTTAATTGCTAAATATCCTTTCTCGTTCTTTTCAACATACAAAGCCCACGGAAATATAGATTTTCGTTGAGCTCTATTGTAAATAGGTTTGTTAATTTTTATTTCTTCACTTTCTTTTAGTAAAGCAACAAGCTCGCTTCCGGTTTCTTCAAAAGTTACTGCATAAACATCGCGTTGTAATTTCTTGCTTTTTGTACTTGTTCCTGTAAAATGCTGATTAATTCTTTTCTTAATGTTTTTACTTTTACCGATGTAAATAATATCGCCTTTTTCATTATGAATGTAATAAATGCCCGTTTTAGAAGGCATTGTTTCTACTAAGTCTAATAATTTTGGACTTAATCCCGATTTCACTTCGGTTTTAATAAAGCTCTTTACAATTTCTTTACTTGAATCTTTAGAAAGTAATAGTTTAAATAGTTTTACAGTTGCTAATGCATCTCCATTTGCTCTGTGTCTATCCGTTACAGGAATTCCTAATGAGCGTACCAATTTTCCTAAACTATAAGAAGGTTGTTCTGGAATTAATTTTTTTGATAATTCCACCGTACAAAGTGTTTGTTTTTTAAAATCGTAACCTAATCGTTTGAATTCGGTTTTTAAAATCCGATAATCAAAAACAGTATTGTGCGCTACAATTATACAACCTTCGGTAATTTCAATAATTCGTTTTGCAACTTCATGAAATTTTGGTGCAGAACGTAGCATGGCATTGTTTATACCAGTAAGTTTTACAACAAAAGGTTGGATTGGTTTTTCAGGGTTTACCAAACTAATAAATTGGTCAACTACTTCATGACCATTGTATTTGTAAATGGCTATTTCAGTAATTCCTTCTTCATTATATTGTCCGCCAGTGGTTTCTATGTCGAGTATTGCGTAAATATTCTTTTTGTTTTTTATTAATGTTTTCTATGACTGTTATTGTCTACCGCCAAAGATACTACTTCCTATTCTAACCATAGTGCTTCCACAAGAAATAGCTAGTTTGTAATCGCCACTCATTCCCATTGAAAGAGTATTCAGTTGATAGTTTTCAATATTCAGTTTGTCGAAAATAGATTTTAAATTTCTAAATTCTTTTTCAATTTGCGTTTGATTATCTGTAAATGTAGCCATTCCCATTAAGCCAACAATTTTTATATTTTTAAGTTCTTTTAACTCCTCAGAAATAAGAATCTCATTTAATTCCTTTTCATCTAAACCAAACTTTGTTTCTTCTTCGGCTATAAAAACTTGAAGTAAACAATCTATTATTCTATTGTTTTTTGCCGCTTGTTTATTGATTTCTTTTAGAAGTTTAAAACTATCAACACCATGAACCAAATTCACAAAAGGCGCCATGTATTTGACTTTATTCGTTTGCACATGGCCTATCATGTGCCATTGAATGTCTTTTGGCATTTGTTCCCATTTTTCAGCCATTTCTTGGATTTTGTTTTCTCCAAAAATACGTTGACCAGCATTGTAGGCTTCCATTAAACCGGTAACAGGTTTGGTTTTAGAAACCGCTACGAGTGTTACGTTTGCAGGAAGTTGGGATTTTATGTTATTGAGGTTTTGTTGGATTGACATCTTAATTCTTATTTAATGAGATTTATTTCATCTGTTCGCTATCGCTCGAGCCTCCTTCGTCGAAATGACAAGTTTATGTCTATTTTCTTTTCTCTTTAATTACAATTCATATACTACAAGTCCACTTCTAAACTTAGGTTCAATGTATGTGCTTTTTGGAGGCATAATTAAATTGTTATCAGCAAATGCTTTAATTTCATTAATGTTGGATGGATATAGCATAAATCCAACAGCAAATTCGCCATCATCAACCTTTTCTTTAATTGCCGTAACCGATTGCTTTCCAGAAATGTAATCAATACGTTCATCGTTACGTAAATCACCAATTCCTAATAAAGGATGAAGTACAGTATCGTATAAAATTTGAGCGTCGAGTTTTTGTTTTATTCCTTCTCTTTGTTCTTTATATTTGAAAACTAAAGCATAGAATTTCTCATCTAAATACATTCCAAATTCTTTCTTGTTTTGGGGTTTCCACAACTCTTGTTCTTTCGATTCAATTTCAAAATTTTCAGCTAATTTTTCCAAAAAAGCTTCTTTAGTAAATCCGTTTAAATCACGAATAATTCGGTTGAACTCATAAATTTTCACATTGCTTTCGGCAATTAAAAAACTCATAAAGTAATTTAAATTAGGATTGCCTAAATGTTGGTCTTGTTCTAAAAGCAACTCAGCTGAAGCCGAACGATGATGTCCATCGGCAATATATAAATTCGGGATTTCTTCAAAATGATTTTCAAGCCAATCGATATCGCTTTGTGTATCTATTTTCCATAACGTATGTTTTTCTTTGTTGGTTGTGGAAAATTCATAAATGGCTCTGTTTTTCTTTTTTAATAAAATCCACGTATTTATTTCTACACTATCTGGATAGGTGATTAAAACTGGTTCTGTATTAAAACGCGTTTGATGTAAGTAATCTTTAAACATTTCTACACGATATTGTAGCGTGTCTTCGTGCTTTTTAATAACATCATTTTTATAATCTTCAACAGATGTTCCTGCAATGATTCCTGTAAATAAATCGCTCTTAGTTTTTATTTCGTATAAATAAAATGCTGGAATTTCATCTTCAACAAAAACGTTATTGTTTATAAAATCTTGAAATTTATTTGCAACTCCTTTAAAACGTTTTTCTAAACTAATGTTGTGTACATTTTGATACGCCGGATTTATAATATGTAAAAACGAATACGGATTAAAGTTTAACCAAGCAGCAAGCTCAGCAGCACTATAATCTTCGTAGTTTCTACACGTTACAAGTCCAACTTTATCTGCTGTAGGACGAACTGCTTTAAAAGGAATTATTTTACTCATTTATGCAATTGATAATTGACAATTAACAATTGATAATTAATTCGAATTATCAATTGTCAACTATCCATTGTTAATTATTTAGAAAATTGTTTAGAAACTTTCTCAGCTTTTCTGCTTTCTGCATAATCGTAGAAACCTTCTCCAGATTTTGCGCCAAGTTTTCCTGCCATTACCATGTTTACTAATAACGGACAAGGTGCGTATTTTGGATTTTTGAATCCGTCGTACATAACGTTTAAGATAGAAAGACAAACATCAAGACCAATAAAATCGGCTAATTGTAACGGTCCCATTGGATGCGCCATTCCTAATTTCATAACCGTATCAATTTCTTCAACACCAGCAACACCGTTGTATAAAGTTTCGATAGCTTCGTTAATCATAGGCATTAAGATTCTATTTGCCACGAAACCAGGATAATCGTTAACTTCTGTTGGAGTTTTTCCTAATTTTACAGATAAATCCATGATGATTTTAGTCACTTCATTTGAAGTAGAATAACCACGAATAATTTCAACCAATTTCATAATCGGCACCGGATTCATAAAGTGCATTCCAATTACTTTTTCTGGATGAACCACTTGTGCCGCAATTTGAGTAATAGAAATAGAAGAAGTATTTGAAGCTAAAATTACGTTGTGGTCGCAAACGTCACTTAATTGCTTAAAAATGTTCATTTTTAAACCTACATTTTCTGTTGCAGCTTCAACCACTAAATCACATCCTACAACACCATCTTTAATGTCGGTATACGTAATGATATTTGAAATTGTTTTGTGTTTATCGTCTTCAGAAATAACAACTTTAGTAACCATACGGTCTAAGTTATTAGCAATTGTTGCCATACCTTTTTCTAAAGATTTTTCAGAGATATCAATTAATTTTACAGTAAATCCTGATTGAGCAAATGTGTGAGCAATTCCGTTACCCATTGTTCCAGCTCCAATTACAGCTATTTGTTTCATTTGTATTTTTTTAATTTTTAATTTTATGATTTAATATATCTTCTTTTATTTCTTCAAATTCTTTTTCATTAATAATTTCAAGTTTTTTCAACCAAGAAAATTTATTTATTTCGCTACTAGATTCATTATTATAATTTATTTCTAAATATGTTTTTATTAAGTAATCATTTCTACGATTATAAATTTCATCAATTATTTTCTTTTGATTTTTATCCTCCAAAACCCAAATATCCATTTCAGTTTCTGTGTTTAGTACTATGAAATTTACAATTGATTTCTTGTAGAGAAAATAAAAAATTGGAGCGCCAACCAAAAACATCCATGACCATAATCTTGTTTTTAAAATGATATTCGAAACTAAAAATAACATTCCAACAATTAAAAAATATATTGCTCTGCTTTTATGCCCCTCATTCTTTTCGAAAAACTCATGTGATCTATTTGTAATATCTTCGAAAGAAATGAATTCAGTTTTAAGAATAGATTTATCTTTTAAAGTAAAATTTAAACCATCTTCTTCAAATTCAAATTTT
>CAZLGK010000055.1:0-7743 GCA_964559365.1 uncultured Flavobacterium sp. | reverse complement strand
ATAATTTTTCTCGTAAATCTTTTAAAACACCGTTCCTTAAACGCGTAACATGATAAGAAGCAAAATAATTAGAAATGTTTTTTAAGAATGCTGTAATAATAATTATTAAAATAACAAAAAGTATAGCGTATTTAAACCCGTGGTCTGTTGTTAGTGCTGTAACTTTGTAATTTAAATAATCTTCAGCAAAAGACTTTATATTGCCAATATCTGTAAAAATTGGCTTTGAAGTTATTTTTTCGTTTAAACCAAAAATTACATTTAAAGTAGGAATCATTGAAACCATTAATAATGTAGAGAAAAGAGCATAAAAAACATTATAAAAAATGTTCATTATAATATCTTTTCTATATTTAAGTGCAAACGGAATTATTTTCTTTAAATTTTTATCCATTAGTTCAATTGCATTGACGCAATAATATTTTTAATTTTTAAATCTAAATTTTCTTCAGTAGTAATTGCTTTTTCAATACTTTCTAATTGTGTGTTTACACTAAAGTAGAATTTAATTTTAGGTTCAGTTCCACTTGGTCTAGCACAAATTTTACTTCCGTCTTCAAGGTAATATATTAATACGTTCGATTTTGGAATTGAAATATCAAATTCTTCTTCGTTCATAAAATCATAGCCTTTCGAACTTTGATAATCTTCAATACAAATAACGCGTTGGTTATTTATTTCTTTCATTGGGTTTTCGCGTAAATCAACCATCATTTGTTTGATTTCGTTTGCGCCTTCAATCCCTTTTTTAGTAATTGAAATTAAGTATTCTTTATAAAACCCTAAATCGGTATATAAATTAAGTAATTCTTTATATAACGAACTTCCACTTGCTTTTGCTTGAGCTGCAATTTCACAAACCAATAAAGTAGCTCCTACAGCGTCTTTATCTCTTACTTTATCGCCTACCATAAATCCAAAACTTTCTTCACCGCCGCCAATAAATTCTTGGTTAGGAAAATCTTTTATGAACTTTGCAATCCATTTAAATCCGGTTAAACCTACTTTACATTCTACATCATAAGCCGAAGCTAATTCTAGCATCATTGGTGTACTTACAATTGTTGAACCAATAAATTGATTGCCGTTAATTTTTCCGCTGCGTTTCCATTGTTCTAATAAAAAAGCAGTCATAATAACCATAGTTTGGTTACCATTTAATAATTTCATTTTTCCGTCTAAATCTCTAACTGCAACACCAAGTCTATCACTATCAGGGTCTGTTCCTACAACGATATCAGCATTTGTTTTTTCTGCTAAAGCTAGAGCCATTGCAAGTGCTTCTGGTTCTTCAGGATTTGGCGATTTTACCGTTGGAAAATCTCCATTTGGAACCGCTTGTTCCGCTACAATTTCTACATTATCATATCCGGCTTTAGCCAAAACATTTGGAATTAACTTTATAGAAGTTCCGTGAAGTGAAGTGAAAACAATTTTTAAGTTGTCTTTTGCTGCTTTTGGTGTATTGAAACTAGCATTTTCAATGGTTGAAGTTGTAAAAGCTTCGTCAATTTTAGTGTCAACATATTCAATTAAACTTTCGTTTGCTTCAAACTTTATGTCGCCGTATTGTAAACTATCAATAAGTTGAATAATTTTTCCATCTTGTGGTGGAACTAATTGTCCACCATCTTGCCAATATACTTTGTATCCGTTGTATTCTGGTGGATTATGTGAAGCAGTTAACACAATTCCTGCATGACAATTTAAATAACGAACTGTAAAAGAAAGTTCTGGAGTAGGTCTTAATTCTGAAAATAAATAAACTTTAATTCCGTTAGCCGAAAAAACATCTGCAACTACTTTTGCAAGTGTGTCACTATTATGACGACAATCGAAAGCAATGGCTACTTTAAGTTCTTCGTTAGGGAATGATTTTTTTAAATAATCAGATAAACCTTGCGTGTTTTTTCCTAATGTATATTTATTAATGCGATTAGTTCCAACTCCCATTACGCCTCTCATTCCACCAGTTCCAAATTCCAAATTTTTATAAAAACTATCTTCCAACTCTTTTGGAGCCGAAGTCATCATTTTTTCAATTTCTGCTTGTGTTTCTTTATCGAAAGTTGGTGTAAGCCATTCGTTTACTTTGTTTAATATGTCTTGTTCTATGTGCATTTTGTATACTTAATATATTTTATATTTCCTCAGAAACCTTGTATCGTTCTTCATTGTTTTTGGTACGTAAAATAATTTCGCCTAAAAAACCTGCTAGAAAAAATTGCGTACCAATGATCATCGTGACTAATGAAATGTAAAATTGAGGTCTATCGGTTATTAATCTCCCAGATGTATTGATGAAAAGTTTGTCGATTCCTAAATAAATGGCAAAACCAAAACCTATCATGAACATTAAAACACCAAGAGCACCAAATAGATGCATGGGCCTTTTTCCGAATTTCGAAATGAACCAAATGGTAATTAAATCTAAAAAGCCATTGATAAAACGCTCCATTCCAAATTTGGTTGAACCGTATTTTCTAGCTTGATGTTGAACAATTTGTTCTCCAATTTTTGAGAACCCAGCATTTTTAGCTAAAACTGGAATGTAGCGATGCATTTCACCTGAAACTTCAATGTTCTTAACTACCTCATTTCGGTAGGCTTTTAGTCCGCAATTAAAATCATTTAATTGAACACCTGAAGTTTTTCGGGCAGCCCAATTGAATAATTTTGAAGGCATATTTTTACCGATTACTGAATCGTATCGTTTCTTTTTCCAACCTGATACTAAATCGAATTTTTCAGTAATGATTTTGTTGTATAAAGCAGGAATCTCCTCCGGACTGTCTTGTAAATCAGCATCCATAGTAATTACAACATCGCCTATTACTTTTGCAAATCCAGCATGCAAAGCCTGACTTTTACCGTAATTGCGTAAAAAGCGAATTCCTTTTACATTTGGGCTTTCTTTAGAAAGCTTGTCAATTATAGACCATGAATCGTCTGTGCTACCATCATCTATAAACAATATTTCATAAGAAAATTTATGAGTGTTCATAACTTTTACAATCCAATTGTGTAATTCGGGTAACGATTCTTGTTCGTTTAATAAGGGAATAACTATGGATATATTCATTTATTCTTGATATGTAGGTTTGCTTTTGAATATTGCAGCTAAGATTAAACCAAATATTGCAGAAAATAAAACACTAAATACAGAACCTTTTAATTGAGCCACTGTGTCAAATTGATTTTCTTCTGACATTTTTTCAACAGTTTCCTTTATTACTTCAGTAGGAGTATTGAATTTCTTCAACATGTCTACTTGAAATTCTATCAAGTTTTCTTGAATTGTATCTTTTGCTTCAGTATCAATAACATTAAATAATAAAATATTAAATAGAACAGAAATAATTATCCCAATAACTGCAGAGATGAAATAAGTAGTAAAAGCATCTTTAAAAGGGAAAATTCCACCTAACTCCTTTTTAGTTTTTGTAAGTAAATAAATTCCAATACCTAAGTAAATAGCAATGCTTAAAAGTCCTATCCACCATGCTGTGAATAATTTTAAATCAATAATGTATATACTAGCTGTAATTAATACTGAAAGAACACCAGTGATAACTCCAAATGTGATTCCGTTTTTTTTGATAATTTCGTTCATAGTTTTATTAGTTTAATGGTTTTACAAATATAGAAATAATATAGTTTATCGTATTAGTAAAAAAAAACAAAAAAAAGTTACACAACAACTTGTAATTTAAAAATTAAATGTAAATTTGCACTCTCAAAATAAAAGATTATAAACTAAAAAGTTATAGACGTTTATACCTTTTTCAATAAAAAGAGAAAGCATCAGAACGGTTTGTAGCCATTAATAAAAAAAGAATTACAAGATGAAAAAAGGAATTCACCCAGAAAATTACAGATTAGTAGCATTTAAAGATATGTCTAATGAAGATGTGTTTATTACTAAATCTACTGTTGAAACAAAAGAAACTATCGAAGTGGATGGTGTAGAGTATCCAGTATACAAAATGGAGATCTCTAGAACTTCTCACCCTTTTTACACAGGTAAATCTAAACTTATTGATACTGCAGGACGTATTGATAAATTCAAAACTAAATATGCTAAATTCAAAAAAGACTAATTTTGAATTTCTAAATATAAAAAAAGCCTTCCAAAATGGAAGGCTTTTTTTATATTTCAACTTTTATGTTTTTTTGCGACTAACTTTGTAACTTTGATATTTTAACTTTAGAGATAAATAATGAACTATATACTTTTTGACGGAACTGTTCGTAATGCATTATTGCCTTTTACTTTTACAAGGCCTGTTGCCGATATTCGAGTTGGTATTTTAACCATTAGAGAAAAGTGGGAACAATATTTAGGTTACACAACCTCTACGCTTACTGAGGAATATTTAATGGAAAAATACCCAATGGTTGAATTGGAAGAAAACATTATGATTAATGCTTCTTTTTTTCCAAATGATGTACTGGTCGAAATGATTTTTGGTCTTCAGAATAATCAAGCCATTTTAAGTGGTGAAGAAATTATAGCTTTTTACACAAATGATACTCAAGAAGAAATAGATTTTGATATTTATGAATTGATTGAATATGATGGTGAAGTATTACGTATTGAAAACACTTGGGATATTTTTGCAAAGAACGATGCAGCAATTCGAGAAGATTTTGAATTTCTTACAGAAGGCAGGTTTTCAGAACCAATTCCAAAATCAGTAAATGTAATTGCACCCGAAAATATCTTTATTGAAGAAGGAGCAAAGCTAGAATTTGTAACTTTAAATGCTTCAACCGGACCAATTTACATTGGTAAAAATGCTGAAATTATGGAAGGTTCAGTAATTCGTGGGCCATTTGCTTTATGTGAAGAAGCACAAGTGAAATTGGCTACTAAAATTTATGGAGCAACAACGATAGGGCCACATTGTAGAGTAGGAGGAGAAGTGAATAATTCCGTTATGTTTGGTTATTCTAACAAAGGGCACGATGGCTTTTTAGGAAATGCTGTTTTAGGTGAATGGTGTAATATTGGTGCTGATTCTAATAACTCCAATTTAAAAAACAATTATGAAGAAGTGCGCTTGTGGAGTTATGAAACAGAAGGTTTTGCTAGAACTGGTTTGCAGTTTTGTGGATTGATGATGGGTGATCATTCTAAATGCGGAATTAATACAATGTTCAATACTGGAACTGTAATTGGTGTTTCTGCAAATATTTTTGGTTCTGGTTTTCCACGTAATTTTGTGCCTAGTTTTTCTTGGGGAGGCGCTTCTGGATTTACAACGTATTTGACTAAAAAAGCGTTTGAAGTTGCAAAAGTAGTTATGAGTCGCCGTCATGTAGAATTTACAGAACAAGACGCTAAAATATTAGAACACATTTTTGAAGAATCTAAAAAGTGGAGAAAAGAATAGGGTTAATAGGACTAGTTATCTAGGTAATAAATAGCAAAAATAAAAGCAATTAGAAACAGAATTAATAAAGAGATTTGAATCATTTTATTTATTCTGTTTCTTCTTTTTAATAATAGTTTTAATTCTTGTAGTTTTCTTGGGCTAATTTTTCCTAGTTTTTTCGTTGCAACTTTATTTGAACCAGTGTAGCTTTTCCATTTACTACGGTCTACTTTACGTAATGCTTTATTGTTTTTTAAGCTTGTAGCTGCACCAGCCATTGAACCTTCTCCTGCCATTATAATTTTTAATTTAATAATTATACGTGGTAACTTTTAAAATGTTACATAATTTTCAAATCTTCAAATTGTGTCATTTTCAAATTAATACTACATTTGCACTCTCCATTTTTTGACAACGATTTCATTAATGGTGATTATATATGGAAAACAAGAAAAAAGTAGCCTTTTATACGTTAGGCTGTAAATTAAATTTCTCCGAAACTTCTACTATTGCGAGAAATTTTCAAGACGAAGGTTTTGAGCGTGTAGACTTTGAAGAAGTTGCCGATATGTATGTGATTAACACATGTTCGGTTACTGAAAATGCCGATAAACAATTTAAACAAGTTGTAAAAAAAGCACTTAAACTTAACGAAAAAGCATTTGTAGCAGCAGTTGGTTGTTATGCGCAATTAAAACCAGAAGAATTAGCTGCGGTTGATGGTGTAGATTTGGTTTTAGGCGCAACAGAAAAATTCAAAATTACCGATTATATTAATGATTTGGCTAAAAACGACATGGGAGAAGTGCATTCTTGTGAAATTGAAGAGGCCGATTTTTATGTAGGAAGTTATTCATTTGGAGATAGAACTCGTGCGTTTTTAAAAGTACAAGACGGTTGCGATTATAAATGTACCTATTGTACCATTCCATTGGCTAGAGGAATTTCTCGAAGTGATACTATGGAAGGTGTTTTAAAAAATGCTAATGAAATTTCTGCAAAAGGAATTAAAGAAATTGTTCTTACTGGAGTCAATATTGGTGATTATGGTAAAGGTGAATTTGGAAACAAAAAACACGAACATACCTTCTTAGATTTGGTGACTGAATTGGATAAAGTTGAAGGAATTGAGCGTTTGCGAATTTCTTCAATCGAACCTAATTTGTTAAAAAATGAAACCATTGAATTGGTTTCAAAATCAAGAGCATTTGTTCCTCATTTTCATATTCCACTTCAATCAGGAAGTAACGATATTTTAAAGAAAATGAAGCGTCGTTATTTGAAAGAATTGTATGTGGATAGAGTAAATAAAATTCGTGAAGTAATGCCTCATGCTTGTATTGGTGTTGATGTGATTGTTGGTTTTCCTGGTGAAACAGATGAACATTTCTTGGAAACGTATCATTTTTTAAATGATTTAGATATTTCATATTTACATGTTTTTACTTATTCTGAAAGAGACAATACCGAAGCAGCCGTTATGGAAGGAGAAGTTGCTAAAAATGTGAGAAGTAAACGAAGTAAAATGTTACGCGGCCTTTCGGTTAAGAAACGTAGAGCATTTTATGAAAGTCAAATTGGAACAAATAGAACTGTTTTATTCGAAAGTGAAAACAAAGAAGGTTATATTCACGGATTTACCGAAAATTATGTGAAAGTAAAATCACCTTGGAATCCAGAATTAGTAAATACCTTACACGATGTACAGCTTACAAAAATTGACGAAGACGGAGCAGTTCGTTTTGATTTTATTGATGTAATTGTTTAAGAAAATAATATTTATAATAAAAAAGGATAGCTCAATATGAACTATCCTTTTTTTATACATTTGATTTAAATTATTTTCTCAACTCTTCCATATCGGCTAATAGTATTTCTAATTTTTTTAGGATTCTTCCATAACCTAGCTTTAAATCAAACTCTCCAATTTTTCCTCCAAAGTAAGCTAGAAAACCAATCATTCCTATGAAAAAAAGAATAAAGATTAATGGAAAATCTAAAACTAAATAGGTGTCAGGAAACTTATTAATAAATGCTTTTACAAAATTGTCTCCAGGAACATCTCCGCCAATTTCTCCAAACCAAAAACTCAATGTCATTGTTATGAAAACATAAGGATATAAGAATCGTGATAATTTAGTATTAGTTGCAGTTAAGTTTTTTGTCCATTTGTCAAAAGAAGTTAAGTAATCATAACTGCTTGCGTTTTTGCTTATTTTGTCTAATTGTTTGCTAAATTTATTTGCAATAATAGAAATTATTAAAAATAAAAAAGCCATTGAAATACCCATATATGGTATTTTAGTGATAAAAGAAATTGGTAATATTATTATTGCGAATAGTATTATACCAATTCTATTTATTT
>CAZLGK010000054.1:0-8003 GCA_964559365.1 uncultured Flavobacterium sp. | reverse complement strand
GACACCTGTTGGTCCACCGCCAACTAAAACGAAATTCATTAAACTATGACGTTCATCAATATCATTTGTCAATAACGCTTGTTCGAAGTTCTCTAAAATAAGACTACGAATGTTTAACGATTGCGGAATGGTTTTCATAGCCATGCAATTGCGTTCCATTTCTTTGTTACCAAAGAAGTTGGTTTTAGAACCAGTTGCCATAACCAAATAATCGTATTTAAGTTCGCCAATATCAGCAATTACTTTACAGTTCTTGGTGTCAATTTCACGAACTTCGGCCAAACGAAAATAAAAATTTTCAAATTCCTGCACTACTTTTCGAATAGGATATGCAATAGAATCGGGTTCTAAACCGCCAGTTGCCACTTGGTATAATAAAGGTTGGAAATTATGGTAATTGTGTTTGTCTAACAATACTACTTGCACCTTTTTATTTCTTAGTTTCTTTGCTAAAGCAATACCAGCAAAACCACCACCTATAATAACTATTCGAGGAAAACTTGAACGAGGAATATTCATTTTAAAATTTTAATAAATGTAATACAAATATACAAAGATTGTTTCGATAGAATTTATTTGTGAACTGAATTTAATATTTGATATTTACTTCCATTTAATAGCCCAGATGGAAGTGGTATCCTTTTTAGTAGCTTTAATTAAAGCTACTAAAAAGATATAACGGACAGCTGGAAAAAGCTTCTAAAAATAATCAGTATTATTGTAACAACTTAAACAGATTAACTACTTATAGGCATGAGTGAAGCTTCGGAAGAACAATTTGTGAAACTTTTACAGGAAAATCAGAATATTGTCCACAAAATTTGTAGGCTGTATACGCATGACCAAGATTCTCATAACGATTTATTTCAGGAAATTACGATTCAGTTATGGAAAGCATATCCTAATTTTAGAGGTGATTCTAAATTCACTACTTGGGCGTATCGTGTAGGATTGAATACTGCAATAACCCTTTACAGAAAAAAGAAGAAAACAATTAATACTATTGAGTTTGACAATACTTTTCATAAAGTAAAACAAGAAGATTACAACTTTGAAGAAGAAGAACAAATTAAATTGTTATACAGTGCAATAGGTGAATTGAATGATATTGAAAAAGCATTAGTTTTCTTATACTTAGAAGAAAAAGATTATAGTGAAATCTCTGAAACATTAGGTATTACCGAAGTAAATGCAAGGGTAAAGATGAACAGGTTGAAAGGTAAATTAAAAAAAATATTAAATCCGTAATGATGATGGATGAATTAGATATATTAAAGAAAGATTGGAAAAAGAATGAGAATTCTTATACCCAAATCACGGAGAAAGAAATTTATGGAATGTTGCATAAAAAATCATCGTCTATTGTAAAGTGGATTTTGGTGATAAGTATTCTTGAAATTGCTTTTTGGAGTGTTTTAGGTTTTTTTACAGCTGATGAAAATTATTTAAAGACGTTAGAACAATATCATTTAAGAGATGTTATGCCTATTATTACCACTCTTAACTATGCTGTTATACTTTTCTTTATTTACTTATTTTACAAAAATTATAAAACCATAAATACTACTGATACTGTAAAAAAATTAATGCGCACTATTCTAAAAACAAGAAAAACAGTACAAAATTATGTTTGGTATAATTTAATAATGACTTTTTTATCTATGGTTCTTGTAGTTATTTTTCAATTAAAATATGACCCTAATATTGAAAAAGTCTTTAAAAATGTAAGCAGCACAATGGATTCTAATTTATTTTATTTAATAGTAACGTTTTTTTACATTATTGTTATTCTTGTTGTAATTGGATTCATATGGTTGTTTTACAGATTAATTTATGGTATATTAATGAAACGTTTAAACAACAACTATAAAGAACTAAAAAAAATTGATTTATAAGATGAAAAAACAAATATTTTTAATTTTAGGCTTGTTCAGTATATTTAGCCAAGCTCAACCTCTAGAAAAAGCATTGCTTTGGAAAATATCTGGAAATGGTTTAACGGAATCTTCATACCTATTTGGTACAATTCATGCTACTTGCGATGCAACTTTAGACGCTGAAACTCTTAAAGCATTGGATGAAACAAAACAATTATATTTAGAAATTGATATGGATGACCCAACAATGCAAATGAAAATGATGCAGGGAATTATGATGAAAGATGGAGTAACAATTTCAAGTATGGTAAGTGAAAAAGATTTTGTAATTATTGATGAATTCTTACAGAAAAATATTGGAATGTCAGCTAAGATGATTAACACTTTCAAGCCTTTTATGCTAAATTCAATGTTATTACCTAAATTATTAGATTGTGAATTTCAATCTGTTGAAATGGAGTTAATGAAAGTTACTCAAAACCAAAATGAAGAAATTTATGGTCTTGAAACTATTGATGACCAATTGCAAATATTTGATAATATTCCTTACCAAGAACAAGTAGATGAGTTATTAAAAACAGCACAAAGTGATTTATCAAAAGAAAAAGGTGAAATGAAAAAACTTATGGAAGTATATGAATCAAAAGACATTGAGAAAATGCTTGTAGTCATGGAAGAATCTGAAAATAAAATTTCAGCCGACAATAAAGATGTATTACTAATAAATCGAAATAAAAACTGGATTCCAGTTATCGAAAATGTAATTAAAACTACCTCTACATTTTTTGGTGTTGGAGCCGCCCATTTAGCTGGAGATGAAGGCGTAATAAAACTCTTAAGAAAACAAGGTTATACAGTTGAAGCTGTAAAATAAATAAAGGCTGTTTCTAAAAAAGAAACAGCCTTTATTTTATTAATAACGCCACATTCGTTCTTGATCTTCTTTTAACTTTTCTTCTAAAACTTCTGCAGGAATCACTTTTAAAAATGATGGGTGTTGTTCAATTGCATATTCTACTTTTTCAACAATTTCTTCAATGGTATCATTTTCATAATCAAATTGTAAAGGCTCTTTAATTACAAATGACTGTAAAATACCTTTCTTTTTAATCAACAACCCTTTTCTATCAAATGATCTTCTAAAGCCATCAATGACAATTGGTACCACAATAGGTTTATGTTGTTTAATAATATGAGCAGTTCCTTTTCTTACAGGCTTAAATGATCTAGTAGTTCCCTGTGGAAATGTAATTACCCAACCATCTTCTAGTGCAACTTTAATATTTTCTGTATCATTTGGATTTACATCTCGCTTAACATCTTTACCTTCAGCACGCCAAGTTCTTTCAACAGAAATTGCTCCTGCATACGCTAAAATTTTAGGTAATAAACCTGAAGACATTGTTTCCTTTGCAGCAACATAATACATATTCATTTTAGGATTCCAAAGATATCCTACATTCTTAATATTATCTTCTCGACCTTTTAAACTTGCATTTAATACATGAAACATTGCTACAACATCTGCAAAATACGTTTGATGATTAGAAATAAATAAAACATTAGTATCAGGAAGGTTTCTTATTATCTCAGAACCCTCAATGTGCAAACTGTTAAACCCTCGATATCTTTTATGTGTTAATCCACCAGCTATCCGGATTAACCATTTTTTTAAAAATAATATATGACCAAAAGGATTTCTTTTAAATAATCCCATAATTTCTTTTTTTTATAAAGCAAGGCTACAAATGTAATAAAACAGAGTCTTTTTTACTTAATTATAAATAAAAAAATAAAAAATAGAAAAAGTAATTGTCTAAGTTTTAAGCACATTAACAATTGCTTCTTTTAACTCACTCATCATCATCGCTGTTGCACCCCAAACTACATATTTTTCAACCATAAATGCAGGCACCTCAATATCAGCAGCATAGGAAGTTGTCATATTAACTTTAGTAATAGTCTTTTCATCAATAAACTCAGAAAGCGGAAACTCTAAAACTCTTTTAACTTCATCTAAATCGGGAATAAATTGTAATTCATGATGAGAAATTCCCATAAATGGTGAAACTAAAAAATTACTAGGTGGAATATAAATTGTACTAAAAGGCTTTATGATTTCAATCTTACTTGGATGAATCCCTACTTCTTCATGCGTTTCTCGTAAAGCGGTTTCAGATAAATCATTGTCTTCTATTTCCACTTTACCACCAGGAAAACCAATTTGAGAGGAATGAACTCCAGGATATGTGTTCCTAACAATTAAAGCTAAATGAGTTATATTATTCTTTGGATAAAACAACATTAAAACTGCTGCTTTTCTTGGGTTTTTATTTTCATAATTCGTTTCTTTTAAAAAAGAAATTCGTTCCAATGGAGCCATTTTTGCATGAGCATCTGCTGCTAGCAATTTTTCTTTTTCTATTTTTGGGATATATTTAATAAAATCAAGAAATAACATGTTGTTATATTTTTACAACTTCTAAATTAGTTGAAAAAAATGAAATAACGCAAATATAAAACCTAAAATGTTTAGTAAGGAAGAAGCACAAAAGTTAAAAAAAGAGTTTTGGACCGCATTTGCCACTTCAAACCCAAGAAAATGGATTTTATACAATACTAAAATTAAAGATGTAACTTTTAAGTTTTATGTAGATAATAAAAAAGCACAAGTTTTACTAGATATAGAGCCAAAAGACGATAAAAATCGTATAATATATTATGAGAAAGTAGAATCATTAAAAGATTTATTACTTGAAGAATATCTACCTGATGCCATTTTTGAAAGAGATTTTCATTTAAGTACAGGAAAAGTAATAAGTAGAGTTTGGGTTGAAAAAACAGGAATAAGCATGAATAATAAAAATCATTGGCCTGAAATTTTTGAATTCTTTTCTGAAAAAATGGAAGCTTTTGAATACTTCTTCTTTGAACATGAAGATTACATAAAAAATTTAGAAATTAACACATAATTTCATTTTTTGTAATTCAGTTAACATTTTATTTTGTCAATTAAAACTAAATTTGAACAATAAGACAAAAGGTATGAACTCGCCAA
The DNA here is from genome assembly GCA_964559365.1 of uncultured Flavobacterium sp. Classification (GTDB taxonomy): domain Bacteria; phylum Bacteroidota; class Bacteroidia; order Flavobacteriales; family Flavobacteriaceae; genus Flavobacterium. The sequence continues at coordinate 3,068 of CAZLGK010000054.1, read as the reverse complement.
GAAATAAAAATTTGTAAAAACAAATATCTATAATAAATCAGGCGACACCATATATGAGCAATAATAAATAAATTTACATATATGAAAAAGATTATTTTAATATTATTTGCAATCTCAATACAATCTTGTCAATCGCAAAAAAAAGAAACTATGGAACCAAAAGTTAAAAAAACCGAAGCTGAATGGAAAGCGCAACTTAGTGAAGTAGAATATGAAGTTCTAAGAAATAAAGGTACAGAAAGAGCTTACACAGGCGAATATTGGGACCATTTTGAAAAAGGAACTTATGTATGTGCTGCATGCGAGGCACAGCTTTTTGAATCAGATACTAAATTTGAATCACATTGCGGATGGCCATCTTTTGATAAAGCTATTGAAGGTAGTGTAAAGTACAATCAAGATTTAAGCTATGGAATGGTAAGAACCGAAGTTGTCTGCGCAAACTGCGGTGGTCATTTAGGACATGTTTTTGATGACGGACCTAAAGAAACAACCGGTCAACGCTTTTGTACTAATTCAGTATCTATAAAGTTTATTCCTAAAAAGTAAAATAATGAAAAAAGTGCTTCATTGGTTAATTAGACTAATACCGGCAATTATAATGTTACAAACGCTATCATATAAATTTAATGCAGCACCAGAAAGTGTTGCATTATTTACCGAATTAGGAATAGAACCTTTTGGCAGAATTATATCTGGAGTAATAGAATTAATAGCTTCTATTTTATTACTTATACCAAACAAAAGTTTCTATGGAGCATTATTAGGATTTGTAACAATGATTGGAGCTTTTTTGTCTCATTTATTCTTTATCGGAATTAATTTTAATAATGATGGCGGAGGATTATTTACATTAGCAATAATGACTTTAGTTTGTTGTTTATTTGTGCTTTTTGAAGAAAGAAATAAATTTAGTATTTTTAAAAAACCAAATTAACTATATGCTAATAGCTGAAATAAAAGCAAATTTCATTCAAATCATAAATCTCTTACATCAATTATCTGATGAAGAATATACATTTTGCAATAATGAATTAAGTAATGCAACAATAGGAGAACATACAAGGCACATTATTGAAATGTATCAATCGTTATTAAAAAGTTATAATTCTGGAATTGTAAATTATGACAAAAGAGAACGCAATGTTGCTATTCAAACTGATAGAAGTATTGCTATAAACGCAATAAATTCAATACAAGAGAATATTGATTTAGAGAATATTGAAATGACATTAGAACAAGGTGTTAATGAAGCTACATTTCAAGTTAAAAGTAACTATTTCAGAGAGTTACTCTATAATTTAGAACACAGCATACATCATCAAGCTTTAATAAAAGTTGCCGTTCTAAAAAATAAAAATATTCAACTTTGTCCAGAATTTGGTATTGCAAAATCAACTATTGAATATAGAACACAATGTGCACAGTAAGTTTTGTTCCAACTCAAAATGGAATTTGTATTACTTCTAATCGTGATGAAAAAGTAAGTCGTAAAAAAGCCATTTCACCTCAAAAAACAACAATAAATAATAAAGAAATTACTTTTCCAAAAGATCCACAAGCTGGCGGAACGTGGTTTGCTCACGATGATAAAAACGTAATTGTTTTGCTCAATGGCGCAGAAGAAAAACATGTTTCAAAAGGAAATTATAGAAAAAGTAGAGGATTAATTGTTTTAGATTTAATCAGTTCTAAAAATCCATTAGTAGAATGGAATAAGATAGATTTAAACAACATAGAACCTTTTACAATTATTTTATTTAATGGTGAACAATTATTTCAATTGCAATGGAATGAAAATGAAAAATCAGCTTTAGAATTAGATGAATCACAAAATCACATTTGGTCTTCGTCTACATTATATTCAAAGGAAGTCAGACAAGAAAGAGCAAAATGGTTTTCAGAATTTCTAATTCAAAAAGAAAATAGAACTGTCGAAGATTTATTGCATTTCCACCAATTTACAGAAAACGAAAACACAAATTACGGATTGCAAATCAACCGAAATAACTTGCTTAAAACTGTAAGTATTACACAATGTGTTATAAATAAAACTATCGATTTAAAATATATAGATTTGTTAGAAATATGAAAAGAATAAAATTATTTCTACACAAAGTTACACATTGGGAATACTGGCCTTATCAAGTAGTCTATATTCCTGTTTATTTTCAATACATTTATTATGTAGTCCGAACAAAGTCTTTTTTCTATTTCAATGCATCTAATCCAAGCATAAGAAACGGAGGTTTTTTCATGGAATCTAAAAAAGAAATCTATGATCTAATTCCACTAAAATATTATCCAACCACCTTATTAATTGAAAACAAAACAGCAATTGATACAATTGAACAATTAATACAAACCCATCAAATAACCTATCCGCTCATTTGTAAACCAAATGTTGGACTGAGAGGAACTGCAGTAAAAAAAATCGATACTCTTGAAGAACTTACTAAATATGCTAATAAAGCCAATTTCGATTTTCTAGTCCAAAATTTAATTCCGTATCAAAACGAAATCGGATTGTTTTACATCAAATTACCCAATGAAGAAAAAGGTAAAATAACCGGAATTGTTGCAAAAGAATTTCTAATTCTAACAGGAAACGGAAAAAACACCATTAAAGAACTATTAGAAAAAGATCCTCGTTACCAATTCCAACTCAAAACCCTAGAAGAAGAGTACAAAGAAAAACTAGATACAGTTTTACAAGTAAACGAAACCATAAACCTTGTTCCTTATGGAAATCATTGCCGCGGCACAAAATTTATCGATGCTAGCAATCTAATTACTCCAAAGCTTACCGAAACCTTCAACACAATTTGTAACCAAATAGAAGGTTTTAATTACGGAAGAATGGACATTATGTTCAGTTCATACGATGAATTAGAAAACGGAATCAACTTTCAAATCGTTGAAATAAATGGCGCAATAAGCGAACCAACACACATCTACGATCCAAACCACAGCTTACTTCACGGCTGGAAAGAACTCACCAAACATTTTCATTATTTGTACCTTATAAGCAAACAAAACAAACAAAAAGGAGTTCCTTATCTTACCTT
>CAZLGK010000053.1:0-8023 GCA_964559365.1 uncultured Flavobacterium sp. | reverse complement strand
TTGTTGATCCTGACAGATACATTGCTACTTTCAAAAAATTAGGGGCTGATATTTTGACCGTTCATTACGAAGCTTGTACCCATTTACACAGAACACTTCAAGCTATTAAAGCGGAAGGCATGAAAGCTGGAGTTGCTTTGAATCCGCATACAAGCATTGATTTATTAGAAGATGTGATCCAAGATATTGATTTGGTTTGTATTATGAGCGTAAATCCAGGTTTTGGAGGACAATCATTTATTGAAAATACGTATTCGAAAGTAGAAAAACTAAAAGCGTTAATCAACAAAAAAAATGCTGCTACATTAATTGAAATTGATGGTGGTGTTACCAACAAAAACGCCAAAAAGTTAGCTGATGCTGGCGCTGATGTTTTAGTTGCTGGCAGTTATGTGTTTAGTGCAGAAAACCCAGCAAAAACAATAGCTGATTTAAAAAAAATTACAAAATAAAAAAAGCTCCTTGTGGAGCTTTTTTTTTAATATTGCTTTATCAAATATTTAATCAAATCAGTTGTAGTGACTATCCCAACCAACAAACTACCCTCGACTACAGGTAAGGCATGAAACTCTTTTGATGCAAGAATTTCTGCTGCTTCTTTAATAGTTATATCTGGGGAAATTGAAACTAAATTTTTAGCCATAACTTGTTCAATAGAAAACATATTATAAACAGTAGCATCTACTTCTTCCTCATCATCATCAATTGCATCTGCAAAAGAAATTCTAAGCAAATCTGTATAACTTAACATTCCTAAAATCTTATTCCCACTTACAACAGGAATATGTCTTATTTTATGTTTCTTAAATAAACCTTCAGCTTTAGTTAATGTGTCGGTGACATTTAATTTTACAACATCTTTTGTCATTATCGTTGAAACTGGAACTATTTGTTTCATAATATTTATTTTTAAATTAATACTTTAAAGATAACCATTAAAAAAACAAACTAACATAGCTTAAATCATTGATTATTAAGCATTATTTTTGTATATTATACTACTTCAGTAAAGTTAATCATTACCTTAACTTTTTCGAATAATTGAGGGAATTCAGATTTAAATTGCGAAGGTGTTTCGAAAAAGTGCTCAAGAATTACTGCTATGAATTCAAATTCATTTGTATATGCATAAATTCTAAAATAATCAGACTCTATAAGTTTCTTATAGTTCGATGGATGTTTTACTTGTTCAATTATTTCATTATAAGTAACTGCAAAAATAGTAGCAGAAGTATCATTTTTCTTTAACCCTTCAAAGTGCAGCACATGTGAAAACTCATGTAATCCTAAATTTAAATTATCATTAGATATTTCATATCCTTCCATGAAATGCTTCCATGAAAAGACTATAGCTTTCATTCTTGGATTAAATTCACCTTTATGAAAATTATCGTTCATTTTTGAATAATAAACATCTGGAAAAACAATTACTTTATTTATTACTGTAAATAGATACGAACGCATACCAAAGGTTAGCATAATTGCTGTAGCTGCAATAAGAACACGTATTTCATCAGTAATCTCCAAACCCTCTTTACCATAAAAAGGATACTTTTTTAAAAAAACAGCTACTCTATGTTCGAAATATATTTTCTCTTTAGAAGATAGTTTATTATAAAAATCAAATTGAGAGTGCAGAATGTGCAATTGATTAAGCTTAAGTTTTTTTGGAAAAAGGTAGAAATGAACATAAATAGGCTTACGAAAAACAAATGCATAAATGGGTTCAAGCACCACATTATAGGCAAAGAATCCAAAGAATAAAAGACCGATAATTAGTAAAATGTAAATCAATTTAAAAGGACTTATTTATTTACGAAAATAAGGATTAAGATTTACTTAAAATGATTTGACAGAATCTTTTTTCAGTAAAAAAACTCATACTTTATTCAAAATAAAAAAGTATGAGTTTTTGTATTAAAACAATTGTGACCTCGGCAGGGTTCGAACCTGCAACCAACGGAGCCGAAATCCGTCATTCTATCCAGTTGAACTACGAAGCCGTTTTTTGACTGCTTAGAGAATTAGATTGTTAAACATCTAGAAAATCTATGTTTCTAATAATCTAAGCAAGTCTAAATTATCTAAACTAAAAGTTTCTTAACAATACCAGAAATCGTTTTTCCTTCGGCTTGTCCGCCAATTTGTGCAGAAGCTAATCCCATAACTTTTCCCATTGAAGCAATACCTGACGCTCCAGTTTCTGAAATAATTTTAGTAATAATTGACTCAATTTCTTCTTCAGATAGTTGAGCTGGTAAAAACTTTTCAATTACGGCAATTTGAGCTAATTCTGGTTCAGCTAAATCTGCACGGTTTTGTTCTGTATAAATATTTGCACTGTCTTTACGCATTTTCACAAGACGCTGTAACATTTTAATTTCTTGATCTTCAGACAAACCCTCTGCAGCACCAGATTCAGTTTTTGCTAAAATAATTGCTGATTTAATTGCTCTTAATGCTTCTAACGCCACAGAATCTTTAGCTTTCATAGCTTCTTTCATGTGGTTCATAATATTTGTCTCTAAACTCATGTTTTCTATTATTTTTTTTCTACAAAATTAGTTGTGCAAAAGTAATAAAAAAACCCGAAAGATTTTTTTCGGGTTTTTTATATTGTTTGGTTCTATTTTATAGAGAATTAATCTACATTATCATGCAAAAATGAATTGTTAGATCTCAATTGAACATCGTCATTACTATCTTTACCTAAAGACAATCTAGATTGATTATTACTTGCAGGCTGTTCATTTAAATCAATTCCCATTCTCTTGTATGCAGGTTCTTTTTCAATTTCGTCAATTCGGGCAGCACTATTATTAAACTTATAATTAAAGTCTTTCATTTTTCTCTTACGCTCTTCAGCTCTTGCCTTCAAAGATTCTTCAATAGACATATCTAATGGAGAAACAGATTCACTAGAATTTGATGTTTGAACCTCTTCTTTAGTCGCCAAATTTTTAAATGAGAAATTTAATTCTTCATCTATAGGTTCTTTTACTTCCTCAACTTTTGAAGCAACTGATAATTCAGCCTCTTTTTCTAAATAATCTTCAAGAGAATATTTTACAATTCCACTTTCATTAACTTCAGTAACTGGAATAAAACTTACAGGCTCATTTACTTCAATATCCTTTATTTCATCTGTTAATTTAAAAACAACTTGGTTATTATCTTCTTTCTCCTCAAATAAATTTAAAGAAAAATTAAAGTCATTTTCTTTAGGTTTAACAAATTCTGGTTCTACTACCTCAATTTCTCTAATTTGTGGAGTTATAATTTCAAAGTTATTTACAACATTTGGAGCAACAACTTCAAATGTAACGTCTATATTTTTTAAAAACTCAGTTGTTGGAATTAAGTCCATTTTCGGAAGAGCTGGTTCTTGAATTTCAAAAGCAATTTCTTCTTTTTCCGTTTCTTCTAAAGTAAAAATTACTTTTTCATCACAAATTGGATTAATAATTTCTTCTTTAACTTCAGCTTTTGTTTCTATTATTGGCTCATTAACCACGATATTTGAAATGGTTTTATCAGATAAATCGTGAACAATTTTTTGTTCATCTTCTAGCGAATGGATAATTTTCTTAGGCTCAGTATTAACAATTTCAGCTTGCTGCTCTACGTCAAAACCAGTAGCAATAATAGTTACGGCAACACCTTCACCAAGAGTTTCATCTTCACCAACTCCCATAATGATATTTGCATTATGACCAGCTTCCGATTGAATAAAATCATTAATTTCTCCAATTTCATCAAGTGTAATTTCAGATGTTCCAGATACAATTAACAACAATACATTTTTAGCTCCAGAGATTTTATTATCGTTTAATAATGGAGAATCTAATGCGTTTTTAATTGCTTCTTTGGCTCTATCATCACCTACAGCGATTGAAGAGCCCATAATTGCTGTTCCACTGTTTGCTAAAACGGTTTTAGCATCACGTAAATCGATATTTTGTGTATAATGATGAGTTATAACTTCAGCAATTCCTCTAGAAGCTGTTGCTAATACTTCATCTGCTTTAGAAAAACCGGCTTTAAAACCTAGATTTCCATAAACTTCACGTAACTTATTATTATTGATAACAATTAAAGAATCTACTTGTTTGCGCAGTTTTTCAACTCCATTCATTGCTTGCTCATAACGTATTTTACCTTCAAACTGAAAAGGAATAGTAACGATTCCAACAGTTAAAATATCACGCTCTTTAGCTAATTGAGCTATCACAGGCGCAGCTCCTGTTCCAGTTCCACCACCCATTCCAGCAGTTATGAAAAGCATTTTAGTATTAGTATCAAGCATCTTTTCGATAGCCTCCACACTTTCTATTGCAGATTGTTGTCCTACCTCAGGGTTTGCTCCCGCACCTAAACCTTCAGTTAGTGTTAAACCTAATTGAATTTTATTTGGTACTGGACTATTTTGTAATGCTTGTGCATCTGTGTTGCAAACTACAAAATCCACACCTTTAATCCCTTGTTTAAACATGTGATTAATTGCATTACTTCCTCCTCCTCCAACTCCAATCACTTTAATGACGTTAGATTGATTTTTTGGTAAATCGAATGAGATGTTTGTAAACTCTGACATAATGTTACTTTTTATTCTGCGTTATCTAAAAATTCTTTAATCTTTTCTATATACTTATCAAAAAATGACTTTTTGATCTTTTCTTCTGTTGTTTCTCCACCTTTTGGCTCACTAACTTCTGGTTCTGAATCAGCTTCTTTGAGTGACTCTTCTATTTCAATATCAGTATTTTGAACTGGAACTTCTTTTTTTAATTCAACAATTGGGGTAGCACTTCTTGTATTATTTCTAATACTGTTCATAACCAAACCAACAGCTGTTGCATACATAGGACTTGAAAGTTCTTCATCTGAACCACCAGCAAGATGTTCATTTGGAAAACCAATTCTTGTATCCATTCCAGTAATATATTCTACTAATTGTTTAATATGCTTTAATTGAGCTCCACCCCCTGTTAAAACAATTCCTGCAATTAACTTTCTTTTTGGGTCTTCATGGCCGTATATTTTAATTTCTGCATAAACTTGTTCTATGATTTCAACTACTCGAGCATGAATTATTTTAGACAAGTTTTTTAGTGAAATCTCTTTTGGTTCTCTTCCTCTTAATCCCGGAATTGAAACAATCTCATTATCTTTATTTTCTCCAGGCCAAGCAGAACCAAAACGCATTTTTAACAATTCAGCTTGTTTTTCAATTATTGAACAACCTTCTTTAATATCTTCTGTTATAACATTTCCTCCAAAAGGAATTACTGCTGTATGACGAATAATCCCGTCTTTAAAAATAGCTAAATCTGTAGTACCTCCACCTATATCGATAATTGCAACTCCCGCTTCTTTCTCTTCTTGACTTAAAACTGCATCTGCAGAAGCTAAAGGTTCTAATGTTAATCCTGAAAGCTCTAATCCTCCGCTTTTAACACACCTACCTAAATTTCTTATTGAAGCTGCTTGACCTACTACAACATGAAAACTAGCTTCTAATCTCCCACCATACATTCCAATAGGTTCTTTTATTTCTGACTGACCATCAATTTTAAATTCTTGTGGTAAAACATGAATTATTTCTTCACCCGGAAGCATTGCAAGTTTATGAACTTGGTTTATTAACATATCTATATCAGCTTCTCCAATAACTTCTTCTGCATTTGGACGGCTTATATAATCACTGTGCTGAATACTTCTTATGTGTTGACCTGCAATACCTACAACCACATCATTAATTTTATAATCAGAATCATTCTCAGCTTCCATAATAGCTTGTTGAATAGACTGAATAGTTTGCGTGATATTATTCACAACACCTCTATGAACACCTAAACTTTTAGACTTTCCAACTCCTAGAATTTCTAATTTTCCGTATTCATTTTTCTTACCGATCATTGCAACAATTTTTGTCGTTCCAATGTCTAATCCTACTGCAATGGTTTCTTTATTCATAACTATCTATTTCTTACAAACTACTTGTTCTGTAAACAATAAGCTTACTGTCTTGTAATTTTTAATCAATGTATCTTTTATAGCATGTTTATAAAAAGCTTTATAATTCTTAAGTTTCTTATCTACATTTATAGGATTCCCAAAAATGATTTCAAAATCATAATCTCTATTAGTCATCACTACACTTCCAGACGACAAAATAGTTAAACCTGTTATACTTTTTTTCAGAAAATCATCTTTTGCGATTTCATTAAATAAGTACACATATTCACTTTTTTTGTCGACATTAATTTGCCCAACAACCACAGGAACTCTTGCCGAAAAATTTTCAGACAAAGGAATCCTATCTCCTTTATTGTCAAGATAATACTTAGCATTATCTGAGACATATCGTACAATTGGGGTCTTTTGTTTTATATGCGCATTTAGAGAACCATCTATATTAGAAAAAACCTCAGCTTTTTCTATCATCTCGTGATCATTGAGAACAGTTTCTAAAGTATTCAAATCTACTTTTTCTTTTTTAATTGATAAAGGTTCTCCTGAATTTTGTATTAACAAGTTATTAACCATTTCATGCGTTATAAAATAGTTATCTTTATCTTCTGCAAATGAAATATTTACAGATTTTAACATTCGTTCATTATTCCTTTTCATTGAAAAAGAATGCAGAAAAATCATTAAAAAAATGATTAAAACCAGCCGGATATTATCCCAATTAAGCCTTTTCATCTATTATTTTTTTTACTTCTGAAACCATCTCTCCTATATCTCCCGCTCCAATTGTTACGTATACATTCGCGTCTGAATTTTTAAATTCTTTCAACAAACCTTCTTTTGTAACTAGTTTTTTATTTTTATTTGAAATCTTACTTAACAACCAAGTAGAATTCACTCCTTCAATCGGCAGCTCTCTTGCTGGATATATGTCCAAAAGCAACACTTCATCAAATTTTGAAAGACTTTCGGCAAACCCATCAACAAAATCTTTCGTACGAGAAAACAAATGAGGTTGAAAAGCTGCAATTATCTTTTTATTTGGATACAATTCTCTTACCGCTTGATGTACAGCATTTATTTCTGTTGGGTGATGTGCATAATCATCAATATATACAACTTTTTCCGTCCTTGTTTGAAACGAAAATCTTCTTCTAACTCCTTTAAAAGAAGCTAATGCAGCAATAATATTTTCATTTGAAATCCCATAACTTTTAGCCATTGCAAAAGCAATTAAAGCATTAGATAAATTATGATGACCTGGCAATGCAAATTTTACATTCTCAATTACTTCATCAGTAGTTTTTACATCAAAAACATAAAACCCATTTTCGATACGAATATTTTGAGCTGAAAAAGCAGCTTCTTCATTGATACCAATTGTATTCCCTTTTAACGGCAATCCTTTTGCTATAAATAAATTTTCAGAAGGCACTTTATTTGAAAATTCAATAAATGAAGCCTCAATTGCAGAAGCATCTCCGTAAATATCTAAATGATCAGCGTCCATTGATGTTATACAAGCCAAATTAGGGTGTAAATGTAAAAACGAACGATCAAACTCATCAGCTTCAACCACTGTAACTGCCTTTCCGTTTCCAATAATATTTGAATTATAATTTTCTACAATTCCTCCAAGAAATGAAGTTACATCTACACCACTTTGAAACAAAATATGTCCCAGAATACTTGATGTAGTTGTTTTTCCATGTGTTCCTGCAACTGCAAAACAAAAAGTATCTTTTGTAATTAAACCTAAAACCTCTGCACGTTTCTTAACTTCAAAACCTCCTGAAAGAAAATAATCCCATTCTGAATGATCTTTAGGTACTGCAGGAGTAATAATTACCAAGGTATTTGTTTTATCTAAATATTTTTTATCTATTAAAGCTAAATTGTCTTCAAAATGAACATCCATACCTAAGGCAACTAATTCATTTGTTAGTTGCGTTTTGGTTTTATCATAACCAGCCACATTTTTACCAATATTCATAAAATATCGTGCAAGAGCACTCATTCCAATTCCTCCAATTCCTATGAAATAGATATT
>CAZLGK010000052.1:3557-8234 GCA_964559365.1 uncultured Flavobacterium sp. | reverse complement strand
ATTTCAAATCGATTAGGATAATCAGCATGACTAAAATAATAATCACCTTCTTGAAGATTTTGATAAAAACCAAGCATTTTATCATGAATATATATATCTTGATTTTCAAATAAACCTTCCTTTTTTGAAAGACTTATTATTAAAGAATTAGATAAATTATTTAGACTATAATCAATAACCACCTTATCATCTATAGAAAAATGAGATTTTCCTTGAATAATTAATTTTTCATCATTTAAAACAGAATAAAACTTAACAGTAGACAATGAATTGATAGGACCATCATAAGCTTCGTCAAAATCATTTGTAGCATTTTCCAAATACCCTATTAACTGTTCGTTATATCTTCCATTTTCATCAGATAGACGCAACCAATATCTATCAACCTCAACATTATTTGCTGTTCTATAAAATTGATTATTGCTTGGAATATCTTTTGTTCTGTGATTATTATTAAAAACAACTGTGCCATTAACCTTAGGCCTAATCATAAAACCTTGAGCAGAAGCAATATATCCATTTGGCAAAATACCATTTGGAGTTTGAGTAGAAGCTCCTGGAACACCTACTCCACCTGTTAAGTTAAAAGAAGCATAATCTGCTTGTTGATATTCACCACTTCCTGGATAGGGTGTGTTAGCAGACCATAAATAAACAGTTCCATAAATTTTATCTGAATTATCGTTATAAAAATCTTCAAAATTTATTGCACCAGGATATGGATTTGCTAGTAAAGTAAAGTTTTTAAATGCGTTGTCATTTCCATCGTAATATTTAATACCAGCAGTATAACTTCCGTTATTTGATGTTCCAGAATAACTTAGTGATATATTTGCAGGAGTTAATCCTGCAGAAGTTTTAACTCTAGTAATAAAACCAACACCTACAGCTGGTTCAGAAGATAAACTTTGCCAACCTAAATAACTTCTATCAATTCCTGCTACACAGAAATCTGGATCCCAATAATATTTTAAATCGAAATCAGCATTATAATTTGTTAAAATAGAATTACTTACTGGCTTTCCCCAATACACATAATCCCATCTTATTTTATCTCCTGTGTTTTTGGTAAAATTAATATTTGGTGTAACAATCGGATCATCATTTAAATCTAAAGGATGATTTACTTGAACTAAATTTGCTTTAGAAGTTACATTTATAGTTCCACTATTAAAAATAGAATTTACAACATAAACATAAGTACCATTTACATCATCAACAATATCAAGAGTTACACCTGTTTTAACCGTCATTTGACAAGCATTTATATTACCATGAGTTTGTGTATTATAATCTGCATTTAAAATTACATGCTGAAAAATTGTTGGAACTCCTTTAGACCAAGAAAAACCATCCCATTTATTTTCTGTTACACAAGTAATTGTTGCTGAAGCTGTTCCACAAACGCCATCAAAACGATCTATACAACGTGTGACAGGCAAAGTACTAGGGAGAACAGAAGAAGTTTCAGTATAGTTACCAAACATTTCTGGCTGATCTATCGATATTCCATTTGGACTAGCTACAACATCACCATTCCCTCCTATTCCACCACCTAAATCTTCAAATTTAATCCAAGAAGCTGGAAAATTATTATTATATAAATTAACCTTTGATCCTGGAAAAACATTAAAAAACGTATTATTTCTAAATGTTACATTAAATGTTGGCGAATTACTTTCTCTAAAATAAATATCATCACCATCATCATTAGTTGAATTATCAAGAAAAGAACATGTTGTAAAATTAATATTTACAGTAGGAGAATTCAAATTACCAATACACACAGCACCTCCGTCTGAACTACCTCCTATTGAAGAATTACTATTAAAACTACAATTAGAAAAATTTATATTTGAAGTAGAACTATTACCAACAGGTCTTAAAAAAACTGCACCTCCACCTTCATTTCCTACTGCAGCAGTAGCCCTATTATTATTAAAACATGAACCAGAAACATTTACCGTACAGTTAGAACCTGTTACCGCTAAAGCACCTCCACTATTTGCCTCATTATCATCAAAAGTAGTATTTACAATAGAAACATTAGCATTATTTCCTGTTACTAATACACCTCCACCATATAACGCAGAAATAATATTATTATTAATACTACAATTATCAATCACAGCTGTTGCCCCATCAATTTTGAAAGCTCCACCATAATTAGCAGCACCTACTCTATTACATGGACCTCCTGAATTTTTAAAAGTTGCACTTGTTGCTGCTCCAGATATATAAACTGCTCCTTGTCCTGCACTACCAACATTTGCATATATAGTAACTCTATTAAACTCAATACCAGTTCCTGCAGAAATCCAAATAGCAATACCATCACTTGCTAAATTATATTCTGTAATTGTTATTCTTGAAACTTTTACATTATTTGCTGAAATTATTCCCCAACGCCATGTACCAGAAGTTCTCTTAAAAACAGTCATTTCTTCTCCAGCTCCAATAATCTCAACTTCTTTATTGATAACCAATGCTACATCGTTATAATTTCCATAGTCTACATATATAACATCTCCATTTGCAGCAATTAATAAAGCTGCTGTAAGGGTTGCTTTAGGGGTTGCTGGTGTTAATCCATCATTACCGTTATTACCAGTAGCCGTAGTGTAAACATCATCAGCAGTAAAAGCATCGTTAACATATATATTAGCAGCATAAACATTTCCAGTAACAATTGAAAGCAATAGAAATAAGCTTGTTTTTAAAAAAAGTAATTTTCTTTTCATAAATATTATAATAATTAGTTAACTATTTATTAATCAATGAATCAAAAGTAATTATTTAACCACCTTTAAATATATAAAAAAAAAACTATTTTTGTAAATCAGATTTTAGTTTATGGAAATTCAAAAAAACACTCTAAACCTTATATTGTCAATGACAATGAATGAAAAAAGACATTTTAAAATCTTTTTTCAGAAGATAAATTTTGGAAGTCAGAACAAATACCTTATTATTTTTGATTTAATTAACAAATATGGAAAAATTGATGAAGAATTAATCAAAGACCACCTAAATGATTATGAATATTCTATAAAAAACATATCATACGATATAAATTATTTAAACAAACTTATCTTAAGGGCGTTAAACGATTTTCATTCAGAAAAAACAATTAGCCTAAAAGTAAAAGAAAATTTAAAATCCATTGAAATTCTATTCTATAAAGGTCTTTATGACGAATGTCTAAAACTAATAAATAAAACAAAAAAAATATGCCAAAAGAATGAAAATCTTTCTTTAATGCTAGAACTTTTAAATTGGGAAAAAAAATGTACTGGTTATTCTTTTGGACTTCAAGCTGCAAAAGAGGTAAATGAAAGAGTTGATATATATATTGATAAGCTAGTTGAAAACAGGCTGATTACAGATTTATATTATAAAAGTTACATCATCAAAAACTCCATCGGTAAAACTTCAAATAAAAAAATTAACCAGCAAATTATTGAAGTTATTACTAGCGATACAATTAAGAATTTTGATCTTGATACTAATTCTATTCAAACTCAAATCTTTTACAAACTAATATTTGCCAATTATTCACATGTTATTGAAAAAACAAAAGAGGAACTTATATTTTTAGAGCAAGCAAGTGAAATTGCAAATAAGAATGATTATTACAAAAAAGAAAATCCTTTAGACTATATCTCCATCTTCATAAGGATTATTGATATATATAAAAAAAGTAATAATAAAGTTTTTTATGATAAAATCAATGAATTAAGAAATTTTGAAAATATTTTAGATTTTCAAAAAGAAGTATCTATTGAAAGAATCTTTATTCATACAAATCAAGCTGAATTAGACTTCTTAATATTTAATAATGACATTGAAATAGCTAAAAACAAAATGACTGAACTAATTAAAAAAATAAGTCATAACAAATTTAACATTGAGCCATATTATTATATTGCAATTTATTATCAATTCTCAGCAATTAATTTACTCCTTACAGAATATTCACAAAGTTTAAAATTTATAAATAAAGCTTTAAATGAATTTAAATTAAATGAAAGACCTAATACTTATATAAAATCTGAAATTTTAAATATTGTGATTCATTTTAAATTAAAAAATTATAAACTTGTTTTATACTGTTTTGAAAACTTCAATAAAAAATATAAAAAATTATACAAGTTGAGTTACATTGAAAAAAATTTACTGAAAACAATTTTCACAATAGCTCAAAACCCTCTTTCAACAAATACCAAGAATGAGTTTAAAAAATTATTAGATAAAGTAAAAACAAAGAAAAATAAAAACGAAACCGTATCTGATAAAGTTTTAGAATACTTTATAGCAAATAATACCATGAGAGAATAAAACAAAAAAATCCCTGTTATAGGGATTTTTTACTTAAAATAATTTATTTTTTCTTTCCCTTTACTTTACATGTATTAATTCCAAATATTGTATATAGAGGACAAAATTGCATAGAAGAAGTAACAATCATTACCAATCCAATAACTAATAATCCCCATTTTAAATTACCTTCAAAAGAACCTGAAAGAGCTAAAATAACCCCTATAATACCTAAGATAATTCGCAAGAAACGATCTCCATTACCAACGTTTTTTTTCATAATTATTTATTTTATAGTTAGTTTTCAATTGGTTTTTCAGCTTGTTTCCAACTTGTAATTCCGCCGTCTAAATCTGAAAT
>CAZLGK010000052.1:0-3457 GCA_964559365.1 uncultured Flavobacterium sp. | reverse complement strand
ATCCAAATATGTAATATATGTTACATTTATGACAATATGACAATTATCATTTTTTATTGTTTTGCACTAAAGTACATTTGACTTAAATTCAGAAAGTATGCAATCTTCATTAGTGCAAAAATATAATGTTCCAGGACCAAGATACACCAGTTATCCTACGGTGCCTTATTGGGAGGAAAATACATTTTCGTATTCTAATTGGAAAAAATCCTTAATAGAAACATTTAATCAATCTAATTCTACTGACGGAATTAGCCTATACATTCACTTACCTTTTTGCGAAAGTTTATGTACTTTTTGTGGCTGTCATAAGCGAATTACAAAACGTCATGAAGTAGAAAACCCCTATATTAAAGCAGTACTAAAAGAATGGGAATTATATTGCGATTTGTTTGATGAAAAACCTCTAATTAAAGAAATTCATTTAGGCGGAGGAACTCCAACCTTCTTTTCTCCTGAAAATTTAAAAACTTTAATCGATGGAATTACTAAAGAAAGTATCATTGCAAAAGACCATGAATTTAGCTTTGAAGGTCACCCAAACAATACTTCACGCGAACATTTACAAACTTTATACGATTTAGGTTTTCGCCGTGTGAGTTTTGGTGTTCAAGATTATTCTGAAAAAGTGCAAAAAGCCATTCATAGAATTCAACCATTTCATAATGTGGCAAAGGTAACACTTTGGGCAAAAGAAATTGGCTACACATCTATCAGTCACGATTTGGTTTTTGGGTTGCCTTTTCAAACACTTGAAGATGTTTTAGATACAATTGATAAAACCAATTCTCTTCATCCAGATAGATTAGCATTTTACAGCTACGCTCACGTGCCTTGGATAAAAGGAAACGGTCAACGCGGATTTAATGACGAAGATGTTCCAAAAGATGATGCAAAACGCCAATTGTATGAGCAAGGTAAAATTCAGTTAGCCAAACATGGTTTTCACGAAATAGGAATGGATCACTTTGCATTAGAAAACGATTCTATGTTTACTTCTTTTAAAGAAGGAAAATTGCATAGAAATTTTATGGGTTACACTACAACTAATACAAAACTAATGATTGGCTTAGGTTCTTCTTCAATAAGTGATAGTTGGACTGGTTTTGCACAAAACGAAAAAGTAATTGAAGATTATTATGCTCGTTTAGAGAAAGATGAAATCCCAGTATATCGCGGACATATTTTAAATGAAGAGGATTTAATTATTCGCAGACATATTTTAAACATTATGTGTCAATTTCAAACTTCTTGGCATAATGAAAGTGAACAATTTCCAGAATTAGAAGCTGTTTTAGAATCATTAAAAGAAATGGAAAAAGATGGATTATTAAAAACAAATAATAATCAATTAGTGGTAACAGAAAAAGGGAAGCCATTTGTTAGAAATATCTGTATGGCGTTTGACTTGCGTTTGAAAAGAAAAGCACCTCAAACACAATTATTTTCTATGACAATCTAAATAAATTAATTGCGTAATGAATAATTGATTAAGATTGCTTTCTAATATCAAAACTCTAACTTCTGACTTAAAAGTACTACCTTTGCGGTAAACGCATTATACATGAAAACATTTCAGGATTTTGATTTACCAAAATCATTACAAAAAGCTTTAGATGAATTAGGCTTTGTAACTCCTACTCCTATCCAAGCAAAATCATTTTCAGTAATTCTTTCAGGAAGGGATATGATGGGAATTGCTCAAACAGGAACAGGAAAAACTTTCGCCTATTTATTACCCATTTTAAAGCAATGGAAGTTTCAAAAAACAGATACACCTAGGGTTGTAATACTAGTTCCAACAAGAGAATTAGTAGTTCAAGTTGTAGAAGAAATTGAAAAACTAACCGAATACATGTCTGTAAGATCTATAGGAATATATGGTGGCGTAAACATTAATACGCAACGTAAAAACTTAGCCGAAGGTGTTGATATTTTAGTTGGAACTCCAGGAAGAGTTATGGATTTGGCTTTAGATGGCGTTTTACGTTTTGATGTCCTTCAAAAATTAATTATTGATGAGTTTGATGAAATTTTGAACTTAGGGTTCAGAGTTCAGTTAACTTCTATTTTGTCTATGATGAGAACCAAAAGACAAAATATTTTATTTTCGGCAACCATGACCGAAGATGTAGATGCCGTTTTAGATGAATTTTTTGAATTTCCAGAAGAAGTTTCTTTGGCTCCAAGCGGAACACCATTAGAACAAATTACTCAAAAACTATATCATGTTCCTAATTTCCTTACGAAAGTAAATGTAATTAAGCATTTATTAGCAACAGATGAAACTACTGAACGTGTTTTAATATTCGTAAACAACAAAAAGTTAGTAGATGTTGCACACGAATTGATTAATGAAGATTTTCCTGATCAATTTGGTGTAATTCATTCAAATAAATCGCAGAATTATCGTTTACAAACAATGGCTGCATTCCAAAACTCTGAATTGAGAGGAATTATTACAACTGATGTAATGGCACGTGGTTTAGATATTTCTGACATATCTCACGTTTTGAATTTACAATTTTCTGAAGTTCCAGAACAATACATTCATAGAATTGGTCGTACAGGCCGTGCCGACAAAGAAGGAGTTGCTATCAGTTTTGTTGCACCATACGAAGAAGATAAGTTATTAGCTGTAGAAGAATTAATGAATCAAGAAATTGATGTTGTTGAATTCCCTACAGATATCATCATTGAAGAAAAGAAACTTGAGTTTGAAAAAGACAAACGCAAATTAAAAGGAACTTCAAAAAAACCAGCTCTTGACGAACGTGGCGCTGCATTCCATGAAAAGAAAGATAAAAACAAAAAAGTAAATCTTGGAGGGCCTGGAAAAACAAAACCAAGAAAAACAGGACCTCGAAATCGTGCTGTTGAAGCAAAAAGAGCAGCTAAGAAAAAGAAAAAATAATTAATTCTCTTTTGGTTTTTAAAATTTAATTTTTACAAATGGCATCAGATTATTTACAGGACGAGCAATACAATGGAAACATTTTTACGGAAGAAGATATAAAGTACAAGGAGTTTGAAAACTGTACGTTTACGAACTGCGATTTTAGAGCTTGTACTTTTCAAAGTGTTTATTTTTTTGATTGTATTTTTATAGATTGTAATTTTAATGACACGAAAATTAATTACGTTTCCTTGCGAGGTGTTGAGTTTAAAAAATGTGACTTTACCAATGTTAACTTTGCCATGACTGATCAATTAATATACGATTTTAACTTTACGAATTGTACACTTGATTATGCTAAGTTTTATAAATTAAAGCTAAAAAGAATGCGCTTTATAGGGTGTAGTCTTGTAGCTGCTGATTTCATGGAAAGCGACCTTACCGAAGCAATTTTTGATAATTGCGATTTACGCCGCACTGTTTTCATAAAAACTATTGCAAACAAAGCCGATTTTACAACAAGCTATAATTTTACCATTGACCCAGAACAAAACAAACTTA
>CAZLGK010000051.1:0-8712 GCA_964559365.1 uncultured Flavobacterium sp. | reverse complement strand
AAACATTAGATTTTTCTAAAGTTTTTATCTTTTAGATATTTTATTATTTGTAATCTGCCTTTGTAATTTGCATTTAAAACGTCCTTCAGTAAAAGTACGCAATTTCTCGTGTTTCGTTTTTCTATTAGTCACACGTTTTCTCCATAACTCATAGCTAGAGCGTTTTAATTGATTGCGCATTAACGCTTTTACATCCATTTCTTTTAATCCAAACTGAAATTGTATTGCTTCAAAAGGAGTTCTGTCTTCCCAAGCCATTTCAATTATTCTATCGATTTCAAATTCATTTAATTTTTCAATTATTGACATCTAAAGTTTGTTTTAATTTTAGTTCTATTATTTTAGATATAAAGGTGCTATTTTTAGTTGTAAATTGATTGTTTTTTATTTTCACAAACTTTCCATCAGCATGAATACTTAATGTTTTTGACTTAAAAATTACTAATTTATAATAGGGGATTAGCCAGACAAAACGTTGTAAACCTTTTGAAATATGAAAAATAATTCCTTTAGGACGTATTTCTATTGAACCATAATTTATTTCTGTAGCATGTGTTATATTCTTAAAATGGTTACTTAATTCATCAATAATCATTCTGTGAGAACCAGTTCCTCCCATTTGAATTGATTTTAAAAAAGAATAAGGGGTTCCAATGAAATTATTAATTTCTTGAGTAACTTTATCATTTCTGTAAGTAATCTCGTATAACATTAATATTTCTTGAAGTTATTAATTAAAACATTGTTTGCCTTTATATCATGCATTAAATTGTATAATCCAAAGAATGTTCTGTTAATGTAGATAAAGTGTTTAGAACCTCTATTTCCATTCATATTACGTATTTCAGTGCTTTTCGAATAACGTTCCCCCAATTCGGCTATTTGTCCAAAGAATTTTTCGTCTGAGAAATCAAAAGTATCATTATGAAAAGGTTGTGTAAATAAGCTAAGCATTTCATGAAAAAGTTTAGAAAAGAAAACTTTTTCTTCTGCTGAATCTTCTGTTTTTAAGATTTCTAATTCGTATAATTTCGATTCGAAAATTTCTGGATCGTTTATGTTTTCTTTTTTTGCCAATTCAAAGTAAGGAACATAGAAGTCTTCGGGAACTTCTTTCATACATCCAAAATCAAGTACAATAAGTTTTCCTTCTTCAGAAACTAAAAAGTTTCCTGGATGCGGATCGGCATGTACTTTTTTAATTACGTGCATTTGATACATATAAAAATCCCAAAGCGCTTGTCCAATTGTGTTTGAAACTTCCTGATTTGTGTTTGCCGCAGTAAATTCAGAGAGGTGTTTACCTGTCATCCAATCCATTGTAATGATTCTGTCAGAAGACCATTCTTCATAGTATTCTGGAAACATTAAATTAGGTAGGTGTTTACATGCCAAAGCGATTTCCTTACTTTGTTTTACTTCGTTAATATAGTCTGTCTCTTCAACTAATTTGTTTTCAACTTCTTGAAAATATTTATCAGAATCTTTTCCTTTTATATTAAACATTTTAATAGCAATTGGTTTTACCAATGCTAAATCTGACGAAATGCTTTGTGCTACTCCCGGATACTGAATTTTAACGGCTAATTTTTTACCTTCTAATTCGGCCTGATGCACTTGACCAATACTTGCTGCATTAATTGATTCTGGATTAAAAGCATCAAATATTTCATTTGGCGCTTTACCAAAATAACTTTTAAATGTTTTGATAACCAAAGGAGCAGATAAAGGCGGAACAGAAAATTGCGAAAGCGAAAATTTTTCTACATAAGCACGAGGTAAAATACTTTTTTCCATACTTAACATTTGTGCTACTTTTAAAGCACTTCCTTTCATTTGTTTCAATCCATCGTAAATGTCTTCAGCATTTGATTGATTAAGGTTTTCTTTGGCTTCTTCTTCGGTTTTAACCAATTTGTCACCATAATATTTTAAATAATTCACACCTACTTTTGCACCTGTTTGAATCAGTTTAGAAGCACGTTGAATTTTGGATGTAGGAATACTGTCTAGTGTTTTCATAATTAGTTATTCATTTTCTCTTTCCAAAGAAATTTACCAAAATCAATGATGTTTTTAAAAGGCGTTACGTCTAACATATCAAAGCTTGCATGAACTGATTTCTCAATAAAAATATCTGTTTTTTCAAATGAAGGCGATTTGTCTTCCATCCAAAACTTTAAAGTCATCATCATTTGAATCCATGCCATTTCAGAAATACTTTTCTGTTGGATTTGTTGTATTTTTTCTTGAGGAATTTTAATTGTTTCAATTTCTAAACCATCAATATAATTCTTAAAGTGTTTTCTTAAGTCTGAAAGTTTTTTTAAGTTTTCAAGTTTGTTTTTGTCTTTTGAAAGTAGATGTAAAACTAAACTTCTATTTGCTGTAAGTTGTTCAAAAAACGTAAAGTAGAAACTTAATACTTTTGTTTTAGCATCATAATTTTTATAATCTTCACTTTTTGAAAGAAGATTCAATGTGTTTTCAAAAAAACTTGCAAATACACTTTCTTCAAGATGTTCAAAATTTGTGAAAAATTGATAAAATTCAATTTCTTCAATCTTTAAAACTTGACAAAAATGATATATAGAATTTGGTTGCTTTCCATCTTCTAAAATGATTTTTGTGTATGAACTTATTATGTTTTCTTTACTTAATTTAGATTCTTTTTTCATCTCAATTTATTTTAAATCAAAGATACAAAAAATTTGTTTAATTTAAAATATAAAAAGTTAAACAAAATATAAATTAATTCAATTTATTAATTTTAAATCATTCAAAAAATAATGCAATTTTTTTTCTATCACCTACTACCCATACGATATCGTTCTTGCTTAAGATAAAATTTGATTCTGGATTTAAAATTCGTCTTCCATTATGTTCAATTCCAACGACTAAACCTTTTGTTTTTTCTCTTAATTTAGATTCTCTTATAGTCCTACCAATAAATGTTTGCTTGTCTAATTCAAATTGTTGTAAAACAATATCATTTTCTTCTTCTTGAATAATTTTTACTTCGTGTTTTTTTAAATAATTATTAAACTCTTTAACCTGATCATCTGTTCCAATAACAAATATTTCATCACTTGGATATAATTTTTCATGTTTTGTTGGAATATTTATATGTAAATTTCCGCGTTTTATATACGCAATATTTACTCCAATATCTTCTCTTATTTTTATTTCTTCTAGTGGTTTTCCAACTAAATCAGACTCAGGTACAATAATAAAATTTGCTAAGTGTCCATCCCATGGAGAAAGATTATTTCGATTAATTTTTTTTACCGAAAGTTCTCGTTGATTGTAATTTTTAATAAAACGATTTTCAATTTTTGAATAAAGTTTATTGATTTTATTTGGAAACAACATTATTATGATTACAGAAAGTATAAATGCAAGTATTGCAATTCCTGGTGAAAAGAAATTATTTAACATCATTCCTATAAAAAATAATCCAATAATCATTCTAATAAATATTAATACAAGAATTGGTCCATGATGTTTTTTGTTTTTTAGTAACTCTTGAACTTCATTTGTTGCTATTCTACGTAATGAAATTGCCCATAGGAAAGGGGTTATTATAATAAATGTAATTATTGCAATTATAATATTACCATAGCTATAATTTTTCATTAATGGAATTAAAAATCTATCAGATATTTGAATAATTGCAAACAAAATAATAGAATGAACTAATACTTGAAAAATATATTCTTTTATAACTCTTTTCCAAGTACTAACTGTTTTTATTGCTTGAGTATTTGCACTATAAATTTCAATTCTCTTTACCCATTTTTTTGGTAATTTCTTTTCTACGAAATCAGCAACGGGTGTTGCGTATTTAATCATAAATGGTGTAGTAAACGCGGTAACTGCCGAAACAGCTACTACTATAGGATATAAAAAATCACTTGTAACTTTTAATGAAGCTCCAAGCGTTGCAATGATAAATGAAAATTCACCAATTTGAGATAAACTCATTCCAGTTTGAATAGATTCTTTTAATGGTTGTCCAGAAATTAGAGTTCCAATTGTTGAAGATATGGATTGACCAAAAATGGTAACAAAAGTTAATATCATTACAGGAATTGCATATTCAACTAATGTTTCAGGATTTATAAGCATACCAACAGATACAAAGAAAATGGCTCCAAATAGGTCTTTTACAGGTTTTACTAAATGTTCTATGTGTTCAGCTTCATTAGTTTCTGCAATTATAGAACCCATTATAAAAGCACCTAAAGCTGGTGAAAAACCAACTCCTGCAGCAAAAATTACCATAAAGAGACAAAGAGCTAAAGAAATGATTAATAGCATTTCATCAGTGAATAATGGTTTTAATTTTTTTAAAAGTGTTGGTATAAAAAATATCCCAGATATAAACCAAATAATTAAAAAGAAACCTAATTTGAGTAATGATTGAATTAATTCAATTCCAGAAAATTGTTGACTAACTGCAATTGTAGAAAGTAAAACCATCATTAAAATAGCTACAATATCTTGAACAATTAAAGCTCCAATTACATTTCCAGTAAATTTTTGAGACTTTACACCTAATTCATCAAAAGCTTTTAATATAATGGTTGTAGATGAAATGGATAAAATTACTCCTAGAAATATACAATTCATTTCTTCCCAACCCATGAATTTTCCAGCGTAATATCCAATGATAATCATTGTGAATATTTGGGTTAAAGCGGTGACAGAGGCTGTTCCTCCTACTTTAATAAGTTTTTTGAAGCTAAATTCTAATCCTAAACTAAATAAAAGGAAAATTACTCCAATTTCTGCCCAAACTGCTATACTATTTATGTCTTTTAGTGTTGGAAAAAAGTGAAAGTGAGAACTTGCTAAAAAACCTGCCACTAAATAGCCTAAAACTAAAGGTTGTTTTAATTTTCTGAATATCAAAACAGCAATAGCCGCAGTAATTAGGATTAATCCTAAGTCATTAATTAAGTTTGGAATGTGAACAGTTGTATTTGCTAGTAATGAAATTAGCATATTGTTTTTTTCTAAAGTTATATATAAGCAAATTTATAGGCAACACTTTTTATATTTATTTAACGTAAAAAAAAATCCCGCTAGAATAACGGGATTTTTATATTATATATGATAAGAGATTATATTCCTAAATAATTGCTTGGAGTAATTTGTTTCAATTCGTTTTTAATGAAGTCAGAAACTTTTAAGGTTTCTATAAACGCATGAATAGACTCTTTATTGATAACTGTGTTCGTTCTCGTTAATTCTTTTAAAGCTTCATACGGATTTGGATACCCTTCACGTCTTAAAATCGTTTGGATTGCTTCGGCAACAACTGCCCAGTTTTTCTCTAAATCTTCGGCAAATTTAGCTTCGTTTAATAATAATTTATTCAATCCTTTCAATGTAGCTTCAAAAGCAATAATAGTATGTCCAAAAGGAACTCCTACGTTACGAAGAACTGTACTATCCGTTAAATCACGTTGTAAACGAGAAATTGGCAATTTAGCCGAAAGGTGTTCAAAAATAGCATTGGCAATTCCTAAATTTCCTTCACTGTTTTCAAAATCAATTGGGTTTACTTTATGTGGCATTGCACTCGAACCAATTTCTCCTGCTTTAATTTTTTGTTTGAAATATTCCATTGAAACATACGTCCAAATATCTCTATCTAAGTCAATTAAAATGGTATTGATACGTTTTAAAGCATCGAAAAAGGCAGCAAAATGATCATAATGCTCAATTTGTGTAGTTGGGAAAGAATGGTGTAAACCTAAAATATCTTCTACAAATTGAGAACCAAATGCTTTCCAATCGTTATTTGGGTACGCTACTTTGTGTGCGTTATAATTTCCGGTTGCACCACCAAATTTAGCTGCAAAAGGAACGTTAAATAACAAACGCATTTGCTCTTCTAAACGTTCTACAAAAACTAAAATTTCTTTTCCTAATCGAGTAGGAGAGGCAGGTTGTCCGTGCGTTCTTGCTAATAATGGCACATCTTTCCATTCAACACTTAATTCTTTTAATTTTTGGATAACCGAAATTAAAGAAGGCATGTAAACATTTTCAAATGCTTCTTTTGTAGAGAGCGGAATGGCTGTATTGTTTATATCTTGTGAAGTCAATCCGAAATGAATGAATTCTTTATATTTTTCTAATCCTAAAGCGTCAAATTTACTTTTAATAAAGTATTCAACCGCTTTAACATCGTGATTAGTCGTTTTTTCTGTTTCTTTAATCCAAAGTGCATCTTCTGTAGAAAAGTTCTCGTACATTGCTCTTAAAGAAGGAAAAACAGCTTTATCTACACCAGAAAGTTGTGGTAATGGTACTTCGCAAAGTGCAATAAAGTATTCTACCTCAATTAAAACTCTATATTTTATAAGTGCTTCTTCTGAAAAGTAAGGTGCTAAATTTTGAGTTTTGTTTCTGTATCGACCGTCAATAGGCGAAATGGCATTTAATTCTGATAAGTGTTGCATGTTGTTGTGTTGTTGTTTTTTAACGAAATGCAAATATACACAGAAGTTAGAATTTAGAAGTTAGAATTCAGAAGTTTTTCCCTTAAAATTTTCATTCCTTCGGTACCTGAAAGTGGTAACACTTCAAGTGGGTTAGGTAAGTTATTAATCTTAGCTGGTTTTGGGTCAATATAATACACAGGAATGTGTTGATCTACATAATTGATTAATCCGGCTGCAGGATATACTTGTAAAGAAGTACCAATAACTACTAATATGTCGGCTTGTTCTACAATTTCAAGAGCTTTATTCATTGCTGGAACTTCTTCGCCAAACCAAACTATATTTGGTCGTAATTGATTGCCAAATTGATCAACATCGCCAAGAAATAAATCGGTTTTCCAATCTAAAATAATTTGTTCGTTATAAACGCTTCGAGCTTTTAATAATTCACCATGCAAATGAATTACATTAGTACTGCCAGCACGTTCATGTAAATCGTCTACATTTTGAGTGATGATGTGTACATCAAATTCATTTTGAAGTTCGGCAAGAATACTATGTGCTTGATTTGGTTGTACTTCTAAAAGTTGTGCTCTTCGTTTGTTGTAGAAATCTAAAACTAATTCCGGATTTTTAGCAAACCCAATTGGCGAAGCTACTTCCATGATGTCATGACCTTCCCAAAGTCCGTCTGCATCTCTAAATGTTTTAATACCGCTTTCAGCACTAATTCCTGCTCCGCTTAATACCACTAATTTTTTCACTATTTTTTTGTTTCTTTGCTATAAAGATAGGAATAAATGGAAATTGATAAAATAGCTTTATTAGAATATTTAGAAGGGTTTATTTCGGAAAATCGCAAACAACGCTTTTTAGACGTTTTAAAGAACAGAACCAAACATTTTACCATTGCCATGGAAGATGTGTATCAAATGCACAATACAAGTGCTGTAATGCGAAGTTGTGAAGTTTTTGGGATTCAAGAACTAAATGTTATTGAGCAAAAGTATGGTAAGTCTATTGACAAGCAAATAGCCATGGGTGCTCAAAAATGGGTTGATATAAAAGAACATGAAGATGCTGCTTCCTGTTTAAAGAGTTTAAGAGCTCAAGGGTACCAAATTATTGCAACTACACCACATAACGAATCGTGTTTAATTCACGAATTTGATATTACAAAACCATCGGCTTTATTTTTTGGAACGGAGAAAGAAGGACTTTCAGAAGAAGTTATGAATAATGCTGATGGATATTTAAAAATTCCAATGGTTGGTTTTACCGAAAGTTTAAATATATCGGTTTCAGCAGCAATTATTATTCAAGACATTACAAACCGACTTAGAAACTCAAAGATTGATTGGCAATTGTCTGAAGATGAAATTTTTGAAAAACGATTGGATTGGACACGTAAAACAATAAAAGATGCTGATTTTGTAGAAAATAAATTTTATGAAGAAAGTAAAAAGCAATAAGCTATGGCTCATATCTATGGCCTAAAAACTAAAACCAATTATAAACTTTACTTATTCTTATTTAGAATTTTATATTCTTCGTAACAAGAACTTATCGCATCCATAATTTGAAGGTCATTCGCTGTTTTAATAAAATATTCGGAGTAATTACAGTTTTGAAGAATTAAAGGAATATCGTCTTTATCAATTTCCAATAAAGCGGCCAGGGTTTCTCTATCGTACTTTGAAGCAAGAAGATTACGCACAGTATCGTCTTTCTTCATGTCCTTTAGTTTTTTCATTTCTCTTGGTCGTTTTCCAAAAGCACTATATAAAAAATCTGCTGGATTAAATATAGCACCTATTACTTTAGAAACGGCTCCTGGAGATTTGTCACCAACTTCATAACCTTCATTTAAACCAGAAATACTATATCTATAATTATTTTCGTCAACATGAATAAGTTCAGTGTCTACTTGAACATATCCTGTTAAATTATATTGACGAACAATAACTTCCTCAAGAGCATATGCTTTTTCAGTAAGATAAATTTTAGAGGTTTTGTTTTTTACCCAATCATTAGAAACTTTAACTTTAATAGTTTCAAAACCTAAATATGAAACTAGCAAAGTATCATTCACTTTTGCTGCAATTTCAAAAAGGCCATCAGCATCAGTAGTTGTTCCTTTAACTTTGGTTGTATTAATTACGTGAACATTAGACATAGGTAGTCTTGTTTCACTATTGTAAACTGTACCAGAAAGGTTACTTACTATTGTGTCATTTTGGCTAAAAGTGCAAACAGT
>CAZLGK010000050.1:0-8848 GCA_964559365.1 uncultured Flavobacterium sp. | reverse complement strand
GGATGATGGAAACCATCAACGAACAATTAAAAACACGTTTTTACAACCATCCTGAAATTATGTCACTGCTGGAAGAAACTAAAAAAGCGGTGCAAAATAATGAAGTATCCCCTTTTGCAGCCGCTCAAATTTTATTGGAGAAGTATTTTGGGAAATAGGTTAATTATTTTAACCATTCACCTATTTCGTAATTTGGTGTAAAGCACTCAAAATTTATTTCAAAAATTAAATTACTATTAGTCTTTTTAACCTTTAATTTTCCTTCATACTTACCCCAACCTTTATGATTTAGATTTTGACTAATCACTTTAACATTAATTCTTTCATTTAAATCTTTTTCATCACAATCTCTTTTAATCCATCCATCGCTACCAATTAATTTTGGATTGTAAGTTCTCCATAAATCGTCATAAGAATGTGGATAATAAAATTTAGTCTTGTTAACTTTAATTTCATTATCATAGTCAATTTGATCATTTGACTTTCCACAACTTAATAGAAAAATTGAAAGAAAAATATAAATATAGATTTTAGGTTTATATATTCCCATGAATACTTACTTTAAAATTCAAAAACTAAGCCTTCTCGTAACGTTCCATTTCTCTATCGTAGAATTCTTCTGCAAGCGTAATTAAATGTTCCATTTCTGTTTCTAATTCACTTTCATCTTCTGAAGTAATGTCTTCTAAAAATTCAACTTCATCGTCTTTTAAATTGATGATGAATTGAGGAAAATCTAAATGAATAATAAAAATATCTTCTGGAAAGTCAGTATTATCGCCTATTACAAATTTTGGTAAGTTCATACTTTATGTTTTTTTGTTGATTTTAAATTGTTATTGTATTTGATTTTTGATCAATTTTTTGGTAAGATAATTAAATCGGATAAATAATAAAACAGATGCTGTTGTTAAACCGGCTAAAAGTCCAATCCATATTCCTGATGCTTCTAATGAAGTATAGAGTCCTAAATAAATTGAAATAGGAAATCCTACAATCCAATATGAAATAAAAGTCATGTACATAGGGATTTTTACATCTTGTAATCCACGTAAAGCTCCTAGAGCAACTACTTGTAAACTATCGGAAATTTGGAAAACAGCAGCGACTAATAATAATTGTGCAGCAATAGTTACTACTTCTGTATTTTCTGCCAAAGTTGAAGCATCTTTCATGTCAACAAAAAGTTTTGGTAACTCTACATGAAACAACATAAAAACTACAGCAAAACCTACTGCCATAAATGCACCCAATAAAAATATAGATACGGCGACTAATCTAAGCTTATTATAATCTTCTAATCCTTTTTGGTTAGCTACTCTAATCATTGCTGCAACACTTAATCCCATAGCAAACATAAACGTAAAAGAAGCTAAACTCAATGCAACTTGATTGGCCGCTTGACTCGTAGTTCCTAATCGTCCTGAAAGCCAAATGGCACCAGTAAACAATGCAACTTCAAAAAACATTTGCATTGCCGATGGCGTTCCTAATTTTATGATTTGAATATTGACTGATTTTTTGATTTCTTTTAAGCTGAATCCTTTAAAGTACGGATGAAAACGTTCTCTTAAATTCATCATATAATGCATGTAGCCTAACATTACAAATCGAGAAACGATAGTTCCAATGGCAGCACCAACAATTCCTAATTCTGGGAAAAACCAAATTCCGTAAATCAATAAATAATTCAACACTACATTTACAATATTTGCAATTATAGTTGCCCACATTGATAGTTTCGTTTCGCTCATTCCATCAGCAAATTGCTTATACGCTTGAAACATAATTAATGGAATTAACGAAAAAGCAACAATATCTAAATAAGGTTTTGCTAATTCTACCACATTATCAGGCTGCCCCATGAATGATATAATTGGCTTTGAAAAAAAGATAATTGTAAATAAAGCAGCACCTAAAATAGTACATAAATACAATCCGTGATGAAAAGCACTTCTTCCACCTTCAACATCTTTTCTTCCATCAGCTTCTGCAACAAGTGGCGTAATAGCTGTAGAAAAACCAATCCCCAATGACATAGCAATGAATACAAAACTATTTCCAAGAGAAACTGCTGCTAATTCAGTTGGTCCCAATTTACCAACCATGATATTATCTACAATTCCTACAATAGTATGACCTAACATTCCTAAAATAATAGGATAGGCCAATCTTAAATTATAAGAAAACTCTTTGGTATAAGTAGATAAAGTCATTTTTTTTTTGCAATTAGCCTGCAAAGTTAATCAATTTGAAAATGGTTCTAATTATTTTTCACTTGCTAATTTATCGTGATACATTTTTATATTATCCTGAATTTCCTGGTCTAATTGAGGATAATGAAATTCATATTTCTCTAATTCTTCTAAAATAGATTTAGCGACTAAATAACGTGCAGTCTCTTTGTTATCAGCAGGAATGACTAACCAAGGAGCATGTGCCTTAGATGTTTTATTAATAGCTTCTTCATAACATTTTTGATAATCGTCCCAAAGCAGTCTTTCTTTTAAGTCGGCAGGTGAAAACTTCCAATTGTGTTTTTCTTCTTCTAAACGACGTAATAATCGTTGGCGTTGTTCTTCTTTACTTAAATGCAAAAAGAACTTCAAAATAATAACCCCATTTGAAGCAACATGCTTTTCAAATGCATTAATGCTTTCAAATCTATTTTCCCAAAAATCAGATGTAATATCTTCTACTTTATCAATCCCTGGTATGTTTTCATTTAAAATGTAATCTGGATGTACTCGTGTAATCAACACATTTTCATAGTGAGTTCTATTAAAAACAGAGAATTTTCCTTTTTCAGGTAAAGCCAAATAATGACGCCATAAAAAATCATGTTCCAACTCATTTGAATTAGGTGTTTTAAAACTATGTACCACTACTCCACGTGCATTAAATTCTTTAAAAACTTCCCTAATTAAACTATCTTTTCCGGCAGTATCCATTCCTTGTAGACAGATAAGTACGCTATATTGGCTATGTGCGTACATTTTGTCTTGTAACTTGCTAAGCTTTTCTCTAATTTTTTGCAATTCTTTTTCTTTCTTCTTTTCAGAAGTTGCTACATCAATAAAAGTGGGTAATTCATCGAGCTTTATTGTACCAGAAACTTTTAAAGAATCTATAGATATGTTTTTCATTTGGCATTGAGTTTGAGTAAATATACTTAATTTTAAAAAAATATTTTAAGGTCTTCCCAACCTTTTATCAACTTTAATGCTCTATATAAAAAAGCAACGTTTATAATGGATGTAAAAATCATACAAGCTTGTAGAAAACACCAAAGAGATGGCCAGCGCTTATTATATGAGCAAATGGGTTCTAAGTTGTATTATACCTGCAAGAGATATCTTAAAAAGGAAGAAGATATAGAAGAAGTAATGGCAGATGCCTTTTATACCATCTTTACCAAGATAGAGCAATTAAAAGAAGATTATGCTTTTGAAGCTTGGGCTAGAAAAATAACTGTAAACTTATGTTTGTTACAACTAAAAAAGAGCATCAACTTTAATTTATACATTGATGAAGTGAGTTACAGCAACCATCCTTTAGCTGATGATGTTACAGAACTTGAAGAAGCTGATTTACTGAATTTCTTAAATTATATTCCACAAGGTTGCAGAACCATTTTTAGTTTATTTGTTATTGAAGGATTCAGTCATAAAGAAATTGCCGAACAACTGGGAATTTCAGAAGGAACTTCAAAATCACAATTGAATGCTTCAAAAAGCAAACTAAAAGAACTGGTAAACACTTTTTACTATCAAAAAGCAAAATAAGTCATGGGAACAGAAGATAAATTATATAACAAAATAAAACATGCAGCCGAAAACGCTGAGCAAAAAGACTTTCCAGGAATGGATAAGATTTGGGCTCGTGTAGAAGAAAAATTAGACACTAACGTGGCTAAAAAAGAGACTTCAAATTGGAAAAAAATTGCAGTTGCTGCTTCAATAGTATTGGTTGGAACAATTGGGTATCAATTTTACACAACTACTGAAACAGTAAACAAGAATACAATTGTAAACGAAACTAAAATAGATCCGTTAGAGTCAAATGAAGTTTTAGTGGAAACACAAGAAAATCAAATTATTAGTACAGAAGAAGCTGGTGTAATTTTGAACAACCAAATCAATAAACCAAATAACGAAGCAGTTAAAATTTCTGAGGCAACTGAAAAGAAAACTACAGTTTATCCGGAAGAAATCAACATTTTAAATGATGATGAAATTGTGACATATGTAAGAGCTTACGAAAAAGATAAAATAGTTGTAAAAGAAGAAATTGAATTAATTCCGTTTGGAAAAGAACAAGAAGAAAAATTAACTCAAAGTGGCTTTTATAATACTGCTAATAGCAATGCTATAAATTTCAGTCCAAAAAGCATAATGAAAACTAATTTTGATGCTAATGCGGTAGTTAATAATGATGCTAAAATTGCACCGTCTAAAAAGACAGATCCATTAGTTGTTGTTGATGGCGATTATTATTGTGCTCTTGGAGAAGAAGAAGCTCATTTTATTGAATATAAATTAACCTTAAATCTGGATGGAACATTCGTTTTCCATTCTTATTCAAATAATAAGCAGGGGATTCCAAACGAAGTAAATAAATATGGAAAAGGAAAATGGATAGTGAAAGACAAGATTATTACTTTCTTATCAAATAAGGAAAAAGACTTTGATGAAAAATATACTTTAGATTTTAATAATTCTAAGGCAAGATTTGAAAACAAACATCCGAGAGACAAAACTGACCGAATAGTAAAAACTAAGATGGTCTTTTTGGAATCCGAAATTTTCTGGATGAAAAGAATTGAGATGTTTAAAATGTAATGAAAGATTAAAAGTTAGTCTTTCCCAATACTTTATAAAAACTTTAATTAATTATAGCATTAGTACTAAAAATTAAAAGAAACCTAAAAAATTAAAAACAATGTTAAAATCAAAATGCATTTTTAGCGTACTATTTTTACTTACAATAAACTTATTTTTTTCTCAAAACGATGAATTAAATACTAATTCTGGATGGAAAATCAATACGAAAACAGAGAGAACTTCAATAGCTCAAAATAAAACTTTATTTGTTTTAAATAAAGTTGTTGTAAGCGAAGAAGCTATAAAAATAAATCCTAAAAACATTAAAACAGTAAATGTTTTAAAAAATGAAAAAGCAATAGAAAAATATGGAACTAGAGGCAGTAATGGTGTTATAGAGATTACTACAAAAGGGGTTTCCAAAAAAGAGCTTAAAAAGTTGTACATGCTATATGCAAAAGCTTACTTACCCAATTCAAAAGGAAAAATAAAAATAATTTCTGGAAAAATAGTAGATTGTGAAAACCAGCCTATTGAAAATGTTGAAATAACAAATCTTAATGCAAAAACCAACTCAATTTCTGATAGCTTAGGAAACTATTCTATTGAAGCTCGAAAAAATGATGTTTTACAATTTACCAAAATAGGTTTTGAAACTGAAAAAGTTATAATTTTTAAAAAAAATATTTTAAATATTTCTTTAAAAGCAACTCCAATACCTGAAGAAACTATTTATAGAAAACCTGTAATTTATTTATACCCAAAAGAACAATTAGAAATTGAAATAAAACTCGATGTTAATGGAAATTTACTTACTACTTATCCAAAATACAATGAAAAATGGAAGGTAATTGCAGATCCAAATGGACAAATTTTCGATATCAAAACCAAACGAAATTATTCTTCTCTATTTTGGGATGCTTCCATTAAATTACCACAAAAACATTATCAACACAAAGATGGATTTATTATTTCGAAAGAAAAATTAACAGCATTTCTTATTGAAAAATTAGAATATATTGGATTAAACAATCAAGAAACAAATGATTTTATTCAATTTTGGTTGCCTATTTTAGAACAGAACAAATACAATTTTATACATTTTCTAGTAAACAATGAATGCAATGAAATTGCAAAACTGAACATAAATCCTAAACCTGAAACTACAATAAGAGTTTATATGGAATATTATGGCTTAGAAGAATCTAGTGAAATTAAAGAACAAATTTTACCTAAAACCGAACGAAAAGGATTTACGCTTATAGAATGGGGCGGTGCAGATATTAGTAAAATGAAAGACAAAAAATATGAAAAACTAAAGTTTGAAGAAATAAGTAAAATAGAAAATACGAAAACAATATATTTAATTGGAGGAATTGTACCTGCTGTAACTGAAAAAGATTTAGCTTTTGCAAAAAAATACAACATTAAATTTCATGATTTTGGTTGCATAGCTCCCATAGATTTTAAAAAATATGAAGAATTAAATATGCAAGTTTTTGAGAAATTAAACAAAGAATTTGGAGAAAATTGGCAAAAAGGAATAAAGAAAGAAACTTTAGGATTTGAGAAATGGAAGAAAACTTAAAATGTACTTAATTTAAGAATAATGTTCTTTCTGTTATCTAAAAAACCACTATATTTATTAAAATTCTATTATCATGAAAAAAATACTTCTCACCCTATTAGTTGCACTTGTTGCAATGCAGTTTATTCAAATTGACAAAACGAATCCTATTTCTGATGAAAAATTAGATTTCTTAGTAATGAACAACACTTCTCCAGAAATTGCTTCACAAATAAAAGCTTCGTGTTATGATTGTCATTCAAACCAAAGCGTTTATCCTGCATATACTTATGTACAACCTATTGGTTGGTTTGTGAAAAATCATATTGAAGAAGGAAAACACAATCTAAATTTCTCTGAATTCGGAAATTATTCAGCAAAAAAACAAGCGCATAAATTAGAAGAAAGTTATGAAATGATTGAAAAGGGTGAAATGCCACTTTCAAGTTATACTATTATCCATAAAGAAGCAGTTTTAGATGAAGCGCAACAAAATGTTTTAATCAGTTACTTTAAAGAAATTGAAAAGAAGATTAAAGAATAGAACTATTTATGAAAAAAACATATTTATATCTTTTTCTATTTTTGATTTTATATTCTTGCAATTCTAAAAAAAACAATAAACTAAGTATTTATAAAATAAATGATTCTTTAAAAGTTGATGAGACAGAATTATCAAGAAATTTTTTAGTCAATAAAAGTGATTCCATATATGAAAGCATTCAAAAATTACCTATTCATGGAAAACTTGAAGACTCTGATTTAAATATGTACTATCCAAAAGTTCTAGATACAATTTCAGATAGAAGAATAATTGGTTCAGAAATAATAGAAATGAATCCTGGAAAAGATATAATTGTAAGTTTATTACACAATACAGGTACTTTTGATGAAATAATTTTGTGTTCACATAGTTCTAAATTTAAATTAATAGATAAAACATACATAGGTAAAGCAACAGATTTCGACAATGGTAAAAGTCTAACGATAAATTATCAGATTTTAAACGATAATAAAATAGAATTTAATCTTGTATATTGGGGCTATGTTGACGAAGAAATAGATACAATAAATTTAAAAAAAACAATCATTAAAATAAATAACAATGGTTATTTTAGTACAGAAAAAAAATAAAAAAAGCTCCAATTTGGAGCTTTTTTATACTTAAATATCAATTACTTCTTCTCTAATTCTCGCATGCTTTCCATTTTCTTATTCGCAAGGAAACCATTCAAATCTTCAAAATGTTCTACTACTCTTTTGTCTTTAAATTCGAATACTTTTGTAGCCAATCCGTCTAAGAAATCTCTATCGTGAGACACTAAGATTAATGTTCCGTCAAAATCGCGTAACGCATCTTTAATGATGTCTTTCGTTTTCATGTCTAAGTGATTGGAAGGCTCATCTAAAATTAATAAGTTAACGGGTTCCAACAATAATTTGATCATTGCTAAACGTGTTTTTTCTCCTCCAGATAACACTTTTACTTTTTTCTGAATATCATCGCCTTGGAACATGAACGCTCCTAAGATGTTTTTAATTTGGGTACGAATATCGCCAACCGCAATTCTATCAATTGTTTCAAAAATAGTTCCGTTTTCATCTAATAATGAAGCTTGATTTTGAGCAAAATAACCAATTTGTGCATTGTGACCAATTTCAACACTACCGCTATTGATTTCGATTTCTTTCATAATCGCCTTAATCATAGTCGATTTTCCTTCTCCATTTTTTCCTACGAAAGCAACTTTTTCTCCTCTTTCAATTACTATATTGGCATCTTTAAAAATAACTTTTTCGCCATAGCTTTTATGTAAATCTTTAACCACAACCGGATATTGACCCGAACGAACTGAAGGTGGAAATTTTAATTTCAATGCCGAGTTATCTACTTCGTCCACTTCAATTGGAACAATTTTTTCCAACATTTTTACACGTGATTGCACCGATTCGGTTTTTGAGAACGTTCCTCTAAAACGATCAATAAACGCTTGGTTTTCTGCAATAAACTTTTGTTGTTCGTCGTATGCCTTTTGTTGGTGCACACGTCTGTCTTTTCTTAATTCTAAATAATGAGAATATTTGGCTTTGTAGTCGTAAATTCTTCCCATTGTAACTTCAATCGTACGATTTGTAATATTATCTACAAACGCTCTATCGTGCGAAATTACCATAACCGCTTTGGCTTGGTTTACTAAGAAATCTTCTAACCATTGAATACTGTCCATATCCAAGTGATTGGTTGGCTCATCTAATAAAATTAAATCGGGTTTCTTTAAAAGAATTTTAGCTAATTCAATTCGCATTCTCCAACCTCCAGAAAACTCACTTGTTGAACGATTTAAATCTTTGCGTTCAAAACCTAAACCTTTTAAAACTTTTTCAACTTCAGCTTCATAGTTCACTTCTTCAATGGCGTAGTATTTTTCAGAAAGTTCAGAAACACGCTCAATTAACT
>CAZLGK010000049.1:3952-9512 GCA_964559365.1 uncultured Flavobacterium sp. | reverse complement strand
AATATTTTAAAATAATAAACACTTTTACCATTTGGTTCCCCATTTAAAAAATTCCCCTCAGCTAATTTAATCCCATTTTCATCGTATTGAGTAAAATTACCATCAAGAATAGTATCACCATTTCTAATTATGAATTGGGAAATATCAGTTATTTTTGTTTCCGAATTAAAAGTTCTTAATATTTGTCTTTTTTCTTTCTTAGCTAAGAAGTAAATAGCTGTTAGTACAAAGAATAAAATTAATATATATTTACTGTATTTGATTTTTTTCATCTTCGGTTCTAATTCTTTTTTTGCTATCAATTATTTTTCCTCTATCCCAAATATTAACTTCTATTGAATCGTTATCTATTGGTTTCTCCTTTTTAACATCATTCACTTTTGTTATAATATCATTTACTCTATCATTAGTGTCTAAAACGCCATCGGTTATTTCAAAAAACTTAATTATTTTTTTAAATTGGTTTCTGCTTTATTAAATACACTTCCAAAAGATCCATTTCCATTCCCTAATTTTGCAATGTCTGTAGTGTTGTAAGATTCCTTTGTGATTCCAATTAGTCCAGGTAAGTCACCAAACTCATTTTCTCCCCAAAAAGCATACCCATGTTTTATCAATGAACTCCTTCCATTATATTTGGAACCATTAACAACAACTTCGTTAAGAGTTATCATATTGTCTTTTGTTCCGTCCTCATTATAACTTATCCCTGTATTCCTCCCTGTTGATTCATAATGAGAAGAACCTACATATTGTTCTCCAATACCTAATTTGTATGATTTAGTAAAATAATTTAGATTTTTATCATATACCATTTTTCCATTTATGTCCCTTTTCCAATCATCTGCTTGCATTCCATCAGGGTCAACAAAATACATTGGGTTGTTATAAGCATAGTTATAAGGTGTCCATCTTCTACTATTCTCTGCCAGTGGGTCAATGTTCATCCACCTACCTAATGCTGGGTCATAATTTCTTGCTCCGTAATCATACATATTAAGCCCCAATTCATCTTGCAATTCTTTACCGTTGTATTTATATTTGTAATCAAACATCATATTGCTAATTTATAATAATTTTTTGTCTCTTGCACGGTTTTCTCTGAGGGATAGTAGCGGCATCCTTTTATGAAATGAAAATGGAATAAAAGATAATGCGGATAGCCCGACCGAAATGGAATGGAGGGCACAGCCTAAAACTCTAAATACAGTTTCATTATTATAGTGTATAAATATTTTTTTTAAAGAAATTAATGAATATTATTGTTGTTGTAGATATTTACTATTATCTTTGACTTGTATTCAAAAAATTCCGGAAAACATGTTTGAATTTCAACAGTATTTAGGTTTTTTACTTTTCTTAACCATTTTAACAATAGGTTTTTGGTTAATGATATTTTTAGTAGGGTTTGTTCAATATTGGTTGGGCGGTTCTATTATTGAGTTAATTAAAGAAAAGAAAGCTAAAAGACAAGAGAATAAAGAAGAGTAATTTTTCTTTAAATAAAAAAGTCCCGATAAAATCGGGACTTTTTTTATTTTACATGAATTCTCCTTCGCCACCATCATCATTTCTTCGTTGATTTTCTCTTTCGTTTTTCTTTTTATTGAAACGATATGTGAACGCTACTGTTATTTGTCTTTCTCTCCATTGGAATTCAGAATATGAGCTTACAACATTTTCTATTTCGTTTGTAAATCTTCTTTTTCTTGTATTGAATAAATCGCTAACATTAAGTGTAATTGATCCTTTATCTTTTAAAACATCTTTACTAAAAGCTAGGTTTACGGATGTAATATCTAAACGTTTTCCTTGTGCTGTTTTTTGTGGAGCACGGTAAGTTAGGTTTGTTTGCCAATCTACTTTATATGGTAATGTGATTTTTGATGAGATTCTTGTGAACCATGTAGTTGCTATATTATCAAAATTTTGAACTATATCATTACCTAAATAATCAGTGTAGCTATAATCGCCTCTATTTTCATTTCTATAGATATTTAAGTTTCCATTTAATCTCCACCATTTGTATGGTGAATAATTTGCGTTAAACTCAAAACCAGCTCTATATTCTTTAGAAAGGTTAATAGGAGTACTTAAAATAACTGGAATTCCATCTACAAATAGACCTGATTCTTTTCTGATAAATTGAAATGATTCATCAGTTACGTTAACGTATACTGAAGAGTTTAAGGTTAATTTATCCCATTTTTTTAAATATCCTAAATCTATTGCATTTGTAAATGCTGGATTTAAATCTGGATTTCCTTGAAATATATTAATGTTACTTGAATAGGTTGAAAATGGATTTAAAAATCTTCCTCTAGGTCTATTTATTCTTTTACTGTAGCTTAAGCTTAAATTACTACTTTGTGAAAATTCATAATTTATTGTAGCTGAAGGAAAAAAGTTATTGTACTTTTTTGAATTATAATCGTTTGATGTTATTGAATTCACTTCGATGTCACTATCTTCAAAACGTAATCCTAAGAAATAAGAGAATTTGTTTATTTTGTTTCCGTATTGTGCATAAAATGCGTTTACGTATTCTTTATATTCTAAAAGATTTGAATAAAAAGTATTAGGTTCTATTTGGAAATCAGTTATGTTATTTTGAAAATTACCTCTATAACCTGTTTCAAAACGCCCGTTTTCTCCAATTGGTAAGACATAATCTAATTGAAACAAATTACGTTGTTGTTTTTGATTATTTAAAGTTGTTTCTGTAAATAATGAACTAATGTCTCCAATGATTTGATCATATATAATAGATCTTTTATCATCTCTATTTTGAGAAATAGCAATATCTACTGTAAGTTTGTGATCTTCTTTTTCGAAATTTTTTGTAAAATTTGTTGAATACTCAAAGTTGAAATCGTTACTTTTTTCATCGTTAAATCTATTTCTTACAAAAGTAGGTGTGAAAGTATCATCAAAATTGTAAAAGAAAACATTATCAGGATTTTTCCCTCTTCGTTTACTAAAAGTTAGTGCATTAGACCATGTTGTATTTTTATCTAAAAATATATCAATTCCGAAATTAGAATTGAATCCTTCATTGAATCTATTATTAGTTCTTCTTTCGTTTATATAACTACTTGTTGTTCCATCAGAATTAAAATACTGAGCATCGTTTAGTGAATTACCCGGAGAGTTTCTATAATTGTACCCAAAGTTTGAAAATAAGTTGAAATTTTCAGATCTATAGTTTATGTTAGAACTTACTCCATATACTTCTGGATCACCTGCCGAAAGGACTACAGAACCATTTAATCCTTGTGCTTTCCCTTTTCGTAAAACAATATTTATAATACCACCACTTCCTTCTGCATCATAACGAGCTGAAGGATTAGTGATAACTTCAACTTTTTCAACAGCATCTGCAGGTAATAATTTCAATGCATCGGCTATATTAATTCCTGCTAAACCTGATGGTTTTCCGTCAATTAAAATTCTAACATTTTCATTTCCTCTAAGAGCAATAGTTCCATCTGGATCAACTGTTACTGAAGGTACGTTGTCTAACACATCGCTGACTGTTCCTCCTTTAACCATCATGTCTTTTCCAACATTATAGACTCTTTTATCTAGTTTGATTTCAACAGTTGATTTTTCAGCAATTACAACAACATCATTTAATTGAGCTACATCTTCTTCTAAAAAAACAGTACCTAAATTTGTATTAGTAGTTAAGCTCTTGTTTTTAACTTGAACTGTTTTGAAAGAAATAAATTCATACCTAATGTTATAAACACCAGAATTTGCTTCAAAACTAAATTTACCATCAATATCTGTAATTCCTCCAGTAAGAATTTCAGGATTTTCAGCATTTTGAAGAACTACAGTTGCATATTCTAAAGGGATATCGGTTCCTTTTTCTAAAATAACACCAGAAACTGTTATTTTTTTTGCATCTGACTTTTGTTGTGCAAAATTTAAGCTGGTTATGAAAATTAAACTTAATGTGATAAACTTTTTAATGTTTGGCATGACTGATATTTGTATTTTCAAATTAGACAGCAAAAATACCTATAGGTTTAAAGAAGAAATCACAATACTTTGTTAAAAGAGTTATAAAATTTCTTTAAGCTTTTCTAAAGGTCTTGCTACAACTGCCTTATCATTATTTATCACTATTGGTCTTTCTATTAATTTAGGATTTTCAATCATTGCATTAATAATTTGTTCATCAGATAATTTCATGTTTTTATAATTCTCAATCCATATTTTTTCTTTTGTACGAACAAGTTGAATAGGGGTGTAGTTTAGTTTCTTTAAAATTGATTTTAGATCTTCTTTTGATATGTTTTCATCTAAGTATTTAATAGTTTTAAAATCAATATTAAGCTTTTCTAAAAAATTAACTCCTTCTCTAGATTTTGAGCATCTTGGATTGTGGTAAATTGTTATCATATTTATTTTTTATACAAAGAAAGAAAAAATAGTAGATTGTAGAAAAGAATTAACTTTGTAGTTATAAAATTTGCTATTATGTTTATAGAACAATTAAAAAATAAGAAACCAAATCTTTTGCTGTATTTGCCATTTCCTTTATTATTTATTGGATTAATGGTCTGGAATTACAAAGAATCACAAGGAGTAGATGCAAGTGAAATTATTCAACAAACTATTAAAATGATTGGTGTAAATGGTACATTTCTCTTAATTATTGCGCCACTTTCGATTGCTTGTTTGTTTTTACTTTTTTGGGTTAAATATGTCCAAAATCAATCTATATCTATTTTAACTACTTCAAGAAAAAAAATAGATTGGAAAAGAATCTTTTTTTCATTTTTTCTATGGAGTATTATAAGTATAGTAATGGTTTTGGTTTCCTATTTATTAAGTCCGGAGAGTTTTATAATAAACTTTAGGCTTGATAAGTTTTTGGTTTTTTTCATAATTGCAGTTTTACTAATTCCTCTACAAACCAGTTTTGAAGAATACTTATTTAGAGGACATATGATGCAAGGATTAGGATTGCTAACTAATAGTAGGTTGATTCCTTTAATTTTAACCTCTGTTTTATTTGGGTTAATGCATATTGCTAATCCCGAAGTTGGAAAAATGGGTTATATAATTATGGTTTACTATATAGGTACAGGTTTTTTTTTAGGAATTATTACTTTAATGGATGAAGGTTTGGAATTAGCTCTTGGTTTTCATGCTGCAAACAATCTAGTTGGAGCTTTGCTGGTAACTGCTGATTGGACTGCTTTTCAAACCCATTCAGTTTTTAAAGATATTTCTGAGCCTGCAGCTGGTTTTGATATAGTTTTACCTGTTTTTATAGTTTTTCCAATATTGATTTTACTATTTGCTAAAAAGTATAAATGGAATAATTGGAGTAATAGGTTAGCTGGAAATTTAAATTTAGAAAATGTCAAAGAAAATAATAACATATAAAAATGTCCATAATCGTTTTAAATTCAATGGAACTCATTTGAATCTGAAACAAATTAAAAGAATAGCATTTAGTTATATTAAAGAAGGCGAAGAGTTTGAAAAAACAATATTTAAGTTTCTTTTGAATTGGTTTGATGAGAAATCATATATTGAAGTT
>CAZLGK010000049.1:0-3942 GCA_964559365.1 uncultured Flavobacterium sp. | reverse complement strand
GTACAACTGGAGCACCTAAAGTAATTAAAATTGACAAACAATTTGTTGTTGCTTCTGCACTTTCAACTGGCGATTTTTTAAATTTGAAACCAGGTGATTCAGCCTTATTATGTTTATCTGCAGATTATATAGCAGGTAAATTAATGTTGGTTAGAGCTATAATTTTAGGTTTAGAGCTTGAAGCTGTTGCTCCTTCAAGTTCTCCATTAGTTTCCATAACAAAAAAGTATGATTTTGTTGCAATGGTTCCTATGCAAGTAGAACATTCAATTAATCAATTAAATCAAATTAAAACTCTAATTATTGGAGGAGCTGAAGTTAGCTCTGTTTTAAAGGAAAAACTTCAAAATTCAACAACAAGTATTTTTGAAACCTACGGAATGACCGAAACAGTTTCTCATGTTGCAATGAAAAGAATTGAAAACGATTTTTTTGAAGCCCTACCTAATGTTATTTTTTCAACTGATGATAGAAATTGTTTAGTTATTGATGCTTCAAAAGTTACAGCATCAAAAATAGTTACCAATGATTTGGTTGAGTTAATTTCTGACAAGAAATTTATTTGGAAAGGAAGATTTGATAATATTATAAATAGTGGAGGAGTAAAGCTTTCGCCAGAACAAATTGAGCTTAAACTTCAAAAAATAATTAAGAAAAGATTTTTTATTGCTTCTGAAAAAGATAATATATTAGGACAAAAAATAATAATAGTAATTGAGTCTGAAAAGGATTTAAAATTAGATAGTAAATTATTTATAAATTTATCTAAATATGAAATTCCTAAAAAAATATATTATGTAAAAGAATTTTCAGAAACGAAAACCAATAAAATCAATAGGAAAGTGACTTTACAAAAAATAAAAGGTTTCTAACATTTTATTGTACATTAAATATAACTTTTAGTTTTCTTTAATATTTACATAAAACTTGTTGTCAAATATTTGATAACTTTTTGATTTCTTAAGTTTTTTTAATTTTATTTCTTTTGAAATTGTTGTTGGGAATAAACGAATAATTTTTTCATCATATTGAAAATCAATTGGCATGTTGAAATCTTTATTTACATTACTCCAAGAATATATTAATAAGTCTCCTTCTATTTTATAATTAAATTCTGGTATAGAAGTTGTCTTTAAGTATTGATTAAAAATAGGTGTTAGATTCATTCCCGTTTCTTTATTGAAGTAAGCAATTACCATATCAGTATCTATAATTTGCTTTTTAAAAGTTTCAGAATACTTTAAAATTATTTTCCACCATTTTTTATCATCGT
Source organism: uncultured Flavobacterium sp. (assembly GCA_964559365.1). GTDB lineage: Bacteria > Bacteroidota > Bacteroidia > Flavobacteriales > Flavobacteriaceae > Flavobacterium. The sequence goes on along the minus strand of CAZLGK010000049.1, from coordinate 2,669 downwards.
TTACAACATGACGCAAAGTATTTAGTAAAAGAGAACCTTTGTAATACATGTCACCACTTCCTTCATTATTAACACCAAATTGACCAATAATTGGTCGATCATTTGCAACGTTTTTGGCTTGACCATTAATATATTTCATCGCAGGTTCATACCCCTTCAAACATTCAATAAAAACCGTTTCACTATAGGTTGTAAATCCTTCATGAATCCACATATCGGCAATATCTTTACTTGTAATGCTATTTCCAAACCATTCGTGACCCGTTTCATGAATCGTAATATAATCAAAGAACATTCCAACACCAGTACCAGATAAGTCAAAGCCCATATAGCCTTTTTTATACTTGTTTCCGTATGCAACAGCACTTTGATGCTCCATACCTAAATAAGGCGTTTCTACAAGCTTATAACCGTCTTCCCAAAAAGGATATTTTCCAAATTTTGTCTGAAAACAATTCATCATAGGTTTTACATCTTCGTCAAAATGTTTACGTGCTTTTTCCTCATTTTCACGAAGTACATAATAATCTAAATCTAAATCATCTAATTGATCATGAATATGAACATAATCAGCAATGTTTACCGTAATTGTATAGTTATTAATTGGATTAATTACCTCCCAATCCCAACGTGTATAGCCGTTTTCTAAATCTTCTGAACCTTTAAATCTTCCGTTAGAAACATTCATTAAACCATTTGGCACTGCAACCTTAATAGAGGCGCCATTATCTGGCTCATCTGTTTGAGAATCTTTTACAGGAAACCATAAACTTGCACCAGTTCCTTGAACCGCAACTGCAATATGATGGTTTTTATTACTGTCTTTTTTAAATACAAATCCGCCATCCCAAGGTGCATTTTTGGCAACTTTTGGTTTGCCAGAATAATAAAAACGAACTTTTTCAGGAGTATTTTGAGCTAATTCTTTTGGAAAATTAACAAAAACTGCATCGAAATCTCTTTTATAATTAAGTTTTTGCTTGTTCCAAACAATTGAATCTACTTTCATATTATCAAATAAATCCAATTGAATTTTTGAAGTATTTTCTACAACTTTGAAACTAATATCGTTATAACCAACAATAGTTCTTTCTTCTGGGTTTATTTTGATATTTAAATCGTAGCGAAGTACGTCAAAGCAATTACGCTCAAAACGCATTCCACCTTGAAGAGAATCTCTTCGAGAGAACTTTTGAGAATTAACTTCCTGAATACCAATTAAAAGTACTCCTATGATAAGTAGTTTTTTCATAAATTTTCTAGTATCTTTATAGATAACTAAATTATTAAATTGTTTATTAATTAAATGCTTTTTGAAAAAAAATATTTTTAAAAGAATAAGAATAACTAATCAATGTTTGTTTAAACTATTAGTTAAATTTATAATTACATAAATATAAACATTTATAAAAGTTGTTCAAATAGTTAAAAAATCTACAATTTTGAAAAAATAAAAATTTAAATTTATGAAAAAAGTATTATTAACAACAAGTCTTTTACTAGCATCATTTGCTATGGCTCAGGAAGTAGCTACTTGCCCTATTACAGGAAAAAAATCTGTAATATCTAAAGATGTTACGCACAGCGAACATCATGCTACTGGTGAATATCACAACGTAAGTAGTACTACAAAAACTGGAACAAAAACAGGAATTACCCAAACTAACAAAAACAAAGATTGGTGGCCTAATCAATTGAATTTAGAAGTTTTACGTCAAAACTCAGAGAAGTCTAATCCTATGGGAGCAGATTTTGATTATACAAAAGCTTTTCAATCTTTAGATTATTATGCTTTAAAGAAAGATCTTCAAAATTTAATGACACAATCTAATGATATGTGGCCAGCTGATTTTGGAAACTATGGTCCATTATTTATTCGTATGGCGTGGCATAGTGCTGGAACATATAGAACAGGTGATGGAAGGGGAGGCTCTCGTGCTGGTCAACAGCGTTTTGCACCTTTAAATAGTTGGCCTGATAATGTAAATCTTGACAAAGCAAGGCGTTTGTTGTGGCCTATTAAACAAAAATATGGTAATAAAATTTCTTGGGCAGACTTAATGATTTTAACAGGAAACGTTGCTTTAGAATCAATGGGTTTTCCTACATACGGTTTTGCTGGAGGAAGAGAAGATGTTTGGGAACCAGAAAGTAATGTTTATTGGGGTTCAGAAAGTAAGTGGTTAGATAGTGCAAGAAGTAAAGAAGGAAAGTTAGAAAATCCTTTAGCAGCTACACAAATGGGATTGATTTATGTTAATCCTGAAGGTCCTGCAGGTAATCCAGATCCTCTTTTAGCTGCGAAAGATATAAGGGAAACTTTTGGGAGAATGGGAATGAATGATGAAGAGACTACTGCTTTAAATGCAGGTGGACATACTTTTGGTAAAACTCATGGAAAAGGACCTGCAAGCCATGTAGGACCTGACCCTGAAGCAGCTGAGATTGAAGAACAAGGATTGGGCTGGAAAAGTTCGTATAAATCAGGTAAAGGAACAGACGCAATTTCTTCTGGACTTGAAGTAACATGGACAGCTAAACCTACAACTTGGAATTATGGATTTTTTAAAATACTATTTGAAAACGAATGGGAATTAACTAAAAGTCCTGCAGGTGCTTATCAATGGGTAGCTAAAAATGGTAAAGAAATTATTCCAGATGCCTTTGAT
>CAZLGK010000048.1:0-9786 GCA_964559365.1 uncultured Flavobacterium sp. | reverse complement strand
GATATTTATTCAACGGAAATTTACATGAAATGCAAAGTAAATAAAAAAAAGCAATGTTTAAAAGAGATGCTTTAGTTGTTTAATAATTACAAACTAAATATAGAAATATTTCCATGCTTATATAGCATATAAGTAATAAAATAAGCACGGATTGCAAATCCGTACTATCGGGTTTTTTGTTAATAATAAATATAATTACCATGACTATTTATGATAAAAGATTCTAAAATTAAATTAAGTAAGAAAAAAATATATAAATCTATTGTTGTTTTAATCATTTTTCTTTTAATATGTCTGTTGTTTGTTTTTTACCCCGATACTTTTACTTCTATAATTTTTAGAAGTAAATACTTGATTTTTTTAATTGGAATTTCAGGGATAATATTTTCTATTCTTTATTTATATCCAATAATTAATAAACTTTATAAATTAAATATTGGATTAGAGATAAATGAAAATGGAATAATTAACAACACAGAATATCTTAATCTAGGATTAATTAAATGGTCTGATGTTAATAATATACGAATTAAAGAATTTGGTAAAGGAAGATATTTATTATTAGATTTAAAAAACGAGGAAGATTATCTTAATAGATTAAATAGTAATGTCTTTAAATTTTATGCAAAATTTAATAAAGTTCAATATGGTACAATAGTTCACATAACTCATTCTACATTAGAATGTACTTTTGAGGAATTAGAACAGTTTATAATTGAAGGTTATGATTCAAGTAAGAATAAATAAAAAGGCAATATCCAATAGCGTAGATTTGCAATCCATGCAAGCTAATAATAGATTTTTTTAAGGTTTTTATGTTTTTATTTTAAAAATATCAAACTCAAAATTCCTAATATAGCAGGAATTCCTTGTACAAAAAATATCTTTTTAGAAACAGAATAAGCTCCATAAATCCCTGCAATGGCAATGCATGTTAAAAAGAATAATGCAATGTTATTGCTCCAAACAACATCTGTTATAAATAAAGACCAAATTAATCCTGCTGCTAAAAATCCGTTATACAACCCTTGATTCGCAGCCATTGTTTTTGTTCTTTCAAACAAATCTTTTGGGAAATTTCGAAACACTTTATAAGCTTTTGTGGTCCAAACAAACATTTCTAACCATAAGAAATAGAAGTGGAGTAGGGCTACAAGAACGATTAATAGTTGTGAAATTATGTTCATTTTATAATGATTTATTCTAATATAGTAACTTCAGAATAAATAATCATTTCTGGATGTTCTTTCATTGTACTTCTTAATACAATAGATTTTTCTCTAATATCTGTTATTTCAACATATAAATATCCCCCAAAATCTTTATTCTTTGCTAAAGTTTCTTTAGTAGGATACAATGTGTACATACAATTTGAAATCCAATTTACATGAAAAGTATATACTTCAGTTTCGCCTTCAATTTCTTCATATTGAATATTTCCTTTTCGTTTAATTAGAAATACATTTCCTGAATCTTTATCTACGTATTTAAAAGTACCATTTCTATATTTTTTACAATCGTTTTGACCGTAAGAAATTGAAGTTAGTATTAATGCTAAGATTAGAAGTAATCTTGAGAAGTATTTCATAATATTATTATTTCTTTTTTAAAATTGTAACGATTAATATAATTAATGCAGTCGCTTCCGAAAGCATTCCAATAATTAACATAATACTTGCTCCAGGCCAATGCATTATTTTAAATAGTGAACCAATAATCGTAACGATCATACCAATTAGAAAAACTATTAATGGTAATAAATATTTTTTTTGCATTTTTTAGAAAAAGAATCTTTTTAAAGATAGTTACTATGTATTTTGAAAAAAACTAAAACCCATTAACAATTGCTAAAAAGTCATCTGCTTTTAAAGAGGCTCCACCTATTAATCCGCCATCTACATCTTTTTTAGAGAATATTTCTTTTGCATTTTCTGGTTTTACACTTCCACCATAAAGAATTGATACGTTTTCGGCAACATCGCTACCAAATACTTTTTCGATTAAGCTACGAATGAATGCATGCATTTCTTGTGCTTGTTCTGGAGAAGCAGTTTCACCTGTTCCAATAGCCCAAACAGGTTCGTAAGCTAAAATAATATTTGCCCAATCGTTTTTGCCTAAATGAAATAAAGCATCTCTTAACTGGTATTCCACCACATTAAAATGATTATTTATTTGACGGTCTTTTAATTCTTCACCAAAACAAAAAATAACACGCATGTTATGTTTTAAAGCAGTATCTACTTTATTTGCTAAAAGCGCATCTGTTTCATGGAAATAAGCTCTTCTTTCGCTGTGACCAAGAATTACTGTGTTTACACCAATATCTGTAAGCATTGAAGCAGAAATTTCTCCTGTAAAGGCGCCACCTTCAGCTTGATGCATATTTTGTGCTGCAACGGTTATATTGTTTCCTTCAGAAATAGTTATTGCTGTTTGTAAGTTAACAAACGTGGGAGCTACAATAATTTCTGTTAAAGTATTTTGTTTTTTTAAAGCAATTTCTTCAATTAAAGCAATTGTTTCTGAATGTGTTTTGTGCATTTTCCAGTTTCCTGCAACTATATTTTTTCTCATTATTTCAATGAATTTAATGTTTCTGTTATTTTTTTATCATCAGCTTCGATAGCTTTAAATAATGCAATTTTACCTGTTTTATCAACTACCATATAACGTGGAATCCAATTTAGTTTCACTGATTTTCCAAAAACACCTTTCATTCCGTCAGATGTTAAATAGTGCTCACCTTGTACATTATATTTAGCAATTCCTTTTATCCAAGCATCATAGTTTTTATCCATAGAAATGAATAAGTAAGTCGCATCTGGAAACTTTGTTTGTAATTCTTTTAGTTTAGGCATTCCCTTAATACAATCAGAACACCAAGATGCCCAAACATCTATAACTATTGTTTTTCCTTCGTATTTTTTTAAAACATCTTTAAATACAATCGACTCATTTGAAGTGTCTACCATTTTACTTTCTAATGCTTCAGTTTTAAATTCTGTTTGTTGAGCTTGAGAACAAGAAAGTGTTAATAATGCTATAGAAAGTAATGAAATAATTTTTTTCATAAAAATTAATTTTTGTTTTATATAAAAATACAAATTCTAAAATGAGATCGTCTTAATAAAAACACAATTGTTTAGCTATTGTTAGCTAACTAACTTTTTATTTTAAGTCTAATTTGTCAATATCATTAAAGTGTACTTTTTGAACAATTGTTCCTTTTTCTAAAAGAACGATGCTTGGGTTTGCTCTTTCAATTGTTTTTAAAGTAGTCGCATCGCAGAAATAATAATCAAATGTATGTTTGAATTTAGTTTTATATGCTGCAATAGTTTCGGGATTAGATGAAGTCATACCAATTACTAAATATCCTTTTGTAACTGCTTTTTGATGTAACTCTTCTAAAGACTCCATTCCTTTTTCTTTAGACTTATCTAAATCATATGAAATAAACATCATAACTTTAGGTTCTTGTAAAACACTATCAGTATAATCTGTTCCCTCTTTTTCAATAGAGAAATCATGAATTGGTGGAACGTAACCTTGCTTAATTAATTTGTCTTTTCTGTCAACAAAATCTGCTCCTTCGGGAACTTTATTAGCCATAACATCTGCATAACTAATTTCAGTATTAACGCCGTTTACGTTATAAATAAATACCATTTCATATTCACTTTTCTCAGCGCCTTCAGGAATTTCCATTCCTTTTTGAATGTTAGTTCCTACTTTATAAGCTCTAAAATCTTTTATAGGTAAATGTTGTAAAACATAGAAAGCCATAAATAAACATAAAGAGTATGTAGCAAAAACAGTTAGATTTATAGGAGTTTTATTTAGTATTGGATTAATGAATTTCTGATTGAAAAATAAAATTAAAATAAAGAATAATAATACAATATCTTTTGTGAACGATTCCCAAGGTGTTAGTTTTAGAGCATCGCCAAAACAACCACAATCTGTTACTTTATTGAAAAATGCAGAATAGAAGGTAAGGAAAGTAAAAAATACAATCATTGCTAATAAACTCCAAATGGTGAATTTTGTTTTGAAACCTACTAAAAGCATTACTCCTAAAACGACTTCAAAAATAACGACAAAGCACGCAATTATTAAAGCATAAGGAATTAGAAACTCTACATTTAAAACATCTGCATTGAAATATTCTTCCAGTTTATAAGAAAAACCTATAGGGTCGTTTAATTTAATTAAGCCCGAAATTATAAATAATACTCCAACAAATATTCTTGAAAATTGTGTAATGATATTTCTAAAATTCATATTCTGTTTTTTTAATTCAATTTTTTATTTTGCAATATTCATATGTATTAATGCAAATACCGAATAGTTAATCATGTCTTGATAATTGGCATCAATTCCTTCAGAAACTAATGTTTTTCCTTTATTGTCTTCAATTTGCTTTACTCTAAGTAATTTTTGTAAAATTAAATCGGTAAGACTACTTACACGCATTTCACGCCAAGCTTCACCATAATCATGGTTTTTATCTTCCATTAACTGCTTTGTTAAGGCAATTTTTTCATTATATAATTGTATGGCTTCCTCAAATTTTAAATCAGGTTGCTCAGCTATACCTTTTTCTATTTGAATCAAGGCCATAATGCAATAATTAATAATTCCTATAAATTCAGATGCTTCGCCTTCATCAACTTTACGCACTTCATTTTCTTGAAGGCTTCTTATGCGTTGTGCTTTAATAAAAATTTGGTCAGTTAACGATGGTAAACGTAATATTCTCCAAGCCGTGCCGTAATCTTTTGTTTTTTTTGTAAACAAATCGCGACAAATTGTAATAACAGCATCGTATTCTTGTGAAGTATTCTTCATTATTTCAATATCTTTGTAGTAAGTTTCTTCAAAAGTAACAATATTTTTTTGGAATGAAGAATGAAGATTAACGAATTTTAATTTAATTATGACGATTAATTGCAAAGGAAATCTTATTGATTTATCATCGCCAAAAATAATGGGTATTTTAAATGTAACTCCCGATTCTTTTTATGATGGCGGTTCCTATAAAAATGAATCAGAAATTATTGCCCAAGTTGGAAAAATGATAAATGAAGGAGCAACATTTATTGATGTTGGTGCATATTCTAGTAAACCTGGAGCGGATTTTGTTTCAGAAGAAGAAGAGTTGAATAGAATTTTACCTGTATTAGATTTACTTTTAAGTAAGTTTCCTAATCTATTATTGTCAATAGATACATTTAGAAGTAATGTAGCTAAACAAGCTATAGAAAAAGGTGCAGCTATAATTAATGATATCTCAGCAGGAATGTTAGATGATAATATGTTGCAAACTATTGCCGAATTGCAAGTGCCTTATATCATGATGCATATGAAAGGAACTCCTAAAACGATGCAATCTTTAGCTAATTATGATGATGTTGTTAAAGAAGTTATTTTTTATTTTTCGGAAAGAATTAATGCAACTAGAAAATTAGGAATTAATGATGTTATTGTTGATCCTGGATTTGGTTTTGCAAAAACATTAGAGCATAACTATGAAATTATGCAGAATTTAGAACTTTTCTCAATTTTAGAATTACCCGTTTTAGTTGGAATATCTAGAAAATCTATGATTTATAAATTATTAGAAAATTCAGCACAAGAAGCCCTAAATGGAACCACTGTTTTAAATACAATTGCATTACAAAAAGGAGCTAATATTTTAAGAGTTCACGATGTTAAAGAAGCACAAGAGTGTGTCAAAATATATAACCAATTTAAATGAAAAAAATAAGTATATCCTTAATCGTTTTTTTACTAATTGTATCTTGTAAAAAAGAAGACGTTCAATTGCCAAAAGTTGATGTTTCTGTAATGAAAGAAATTACTGATCATTCTCCAATTTATATGTTTTATAAAAATGATAGTGTTATTGATGTTAATAAAAACAACTCTATAAGTACTACAAATTGGGTTTTTAATATTGATAAAAGACTTCCATTAGAAAAAGTAATTCCTGAAGTAATGTTACTTCAATATAAGAAGGCAAATTCATCTCATAAAAAAGAGGGAGCTATTAATGTCTTTTCTTATGCTGATAGTATTGGGAAAAATTTAGCATTCTTACCTTTTACCGATGTTCAATATAGGATGAATAAATATTTTTCGAAGTTTTTTATCAAGAAAAATGCAGAAGCGTATATGCCCTATCATAATTTTACGATTAATTTTAATAGAGAAAATAAAATTACTGTAGATGGTAATGATATTGAACGTGAAGAATTAATTAGTTTTATTAAAGATTTCGGTTCATTTACAAGCGATGGTAAAATTACAATTCTACACTTAAACTTTGATAAGCGATTGACTTATGGAGAATATATTCAAAATAAAATACTAGTTTGGCAATTAAACTCTGAAAAGATTCAAATTTCTTCATACGAATTTATTTATGATGAAAATGAATTACCAGATTGCAACTGTAAATTATAATAACAATAAAAACGCCTTGCAATGCAAGGCGTTTTTTATTTTATTTAAATTCAGACATGTCGTCTTTTTTCTCTTCTTTCTTTTCTAATTTCTTTTCAAATAATTTATTGATTTGCTCTAAATTAAATGCTTTACTAACTCCAGTAGATTCGCTCTTTTTGTTTTTTGGCATAAATTGAACGAAAGTTTGACCTAAGTTTTTAGAATAATGTAGCCAAATGAAATCTTCTGGTAATTCTAATTTAATATCTAATAATGGGTCTGCAGAAAAACCATCTACTATAATTTTATGTAATGCTTCGTAATCATTATTTAAGTCTTTAAAATAGAATGATTTTGAATTTACAGATTCTTCGTTTTCAACATTTTTATAAAAGAAAGTATATTTATTTCCCTCTGTTAAAATAAACATATCATTTTGACCAATAGAACCTAATCTAATAATTGGTGTTGTTTCAATTACTTTAATTTGCGCATTAGAAAAGAATGTTAAAAAAAGAGCGCATGCAAGAATAATTTTTTTCATGTGTATTTAATCGTTAATTGGTTAAGTTTATTTTTTGCTAAATATATATTAAAAAATATATAAATCAAAAATTATCAATTCATTAAATTAGTTTTTTTTTAACATTTATTGATGATGATAAGGTTCATTTCTAAGAATTGTAAATCCTCTGTAGATTTGTTCTGTAACAAATAATCGAACCATTTGGTGTGAAAAAGTCATTTCTGATAAGGAAACTTTACCAACAGCTTGTTTATAAACCGCTTCGCTAAAACCATATGGACCACCAATTACAAAGACTAAAGTTTTAATTCCTGCATTCATTTTCTTTTGAAGAAATTCAGAAAAACCAACACTCGAAAATGTTTTTCCATTCTCATCTAATAAGATTAAATGATCGGTTGGTACAATTTTAGATAAAATTAATTCGCCTTCTTTTTCTTTTTGTTGGGCTTCACTTAAATTTTTAACATTTTTAATATCCGGAATAATTTCTAACTCAAACTTTACATAAAAAGACAAACGCTTTATGTACTCATCAATCAGCGATTGTAAGTTTTTATTGTCTGTTTTTCCTATGGTGATTAGTTTGATGTTCATTTGAGGATGTTTAGTCGGTTATTTGTTTAACTGTTTATTTGTTATTTTATGCTGCTGAAATCTCCTTTGTAAGTTTTCATTCGCAAAGGAATTGTGTCGTTAATATTTCTGTAATAAAGTAAATGATTTTTAAACTTTTTGTCTTCAATACAAAATGACATATCTTCATTAAAGTTAGATTTATTATCATAGGTTAAGAATAAAGTATCATTTTTTACTTCATAACTTCCTTTGTAATTATCCACTCCAAAATAAACAGATTTTTCAATAAATTGTTTCTCTTTTTTTAGTTTCAAACTAACTGTACCATTAATAGTACCTTCATATTGTGCGAAAAAAATATTTTCACCATCAAAAACATCTTCAAATTTTATAAATCCAAATGGGTATAAATATGTAAGTATTAAAACAGTTAATGAAATAAGTAAATTTAAAATTCTAATTCTATTTTTAAATTTTTCAGTAATTCCTTTAATCAATTGATTAATAAAAACTACAAATAGGATTATGAAACCTAAAAGTGTTAAAAATAAAATAGTTATATCAAAAAGGCCAGGAAGGTTCTCCCAGAAATAAGAAGTGTTTACAATTAGTAAAAGTAAGATAGAAAAAAAGGATATTATATATTTCTTCATTTTTCAAATTATTTACTTTTGAGATTTCTCCTAACGTCGAAATGACAAGTTTGTGTTTAGCTTTAACAAATAAACGATTAACCAAATCAACAAATTAACAAATCCACAGTTAAACAATTAAAGTTTCTCAGCTAAATACTTCCCAGTAACCGAATTTTTGTTTTTAGCAACTTCTTCAGGAGTTCCAAAAGCCATTAATTTTCCGCCATATTCTCCGCCCTCTGGACCTATGTCGATAATATAATCGGCACACTTAATTAAATCTAAATTGTGCTCAATTACAATAATAGAATGTCCTTTGTCAATTAACGCATCAAATGATTTTAGAAGTTTTTTAATATCGTGAAAGTGCAAACCCGTTGTGGGTTCGTCAAAAACAAATAAAGCTTTATCTTTAATTGTTCCCTTAACTAAAAATGAAGCCAATTTAATTCGTTGTGCTTCTCCACCAGAAAGCGTAGAAGAAGACTGACCTAATTGTACATAACCTAAACCAACATCTTGTAAACATTGCAATTTTTGGGTTATTTTAGTTTGCTTGTGTTCGGTAAAAAAAGCTAAAGCATCATCAATTGTAAGCTTTAAAACATCATCAATGTTTTTACCTTCAAAAGTGGCTTCTAAAACTTCTTTTTTAAATCTTTTTCCGTTGCACGTTTCACATTCTAAATGCACATCAGCCATGAATTGCATTTCAATCGTAACTTCACCATCACCTTTACATGTCTCACACCTTCCTCCATCTACATTAAATGAAAAATGTTTTGGTAAATAACCTCTTAGTTTAGAAACACTTTGTTTAGAGAATAAATCCCTAATATCATCATATGCTTTTATGTAGGTAACCGGATTGGAACGTGAACTTCTACCAATAGGGTTTTGGTCTACGTATTCTATATGCTTAATATTTGAGAAACTTCCGGCTAGTTCTGTAAACTGACCCGGTTTTTCTCCCACACCTTCTAATTTTTTTTGAATGGCTGGGAATAATATTTTTTTTACTAAAGTACTTTTTCCACTTCCTGAAACTCCTGTTATAACTGTTAAGCAATCTAATGGGAAAGTGAAATCTTGATTTTGTAAATTGTTTTCTCTTGCGCCAATAATATCAACGTGGTTTTTGAATTTTCTTCGAATTTTAGGAACAGCAATTTCTTCTTTTCCGTTTAAATATTTGGCAGTTAAAGAATCTGCTTTTAAAATTTCGTCATAGGTTCCTTGTGCCACTAAATATCCACCATTTGTTCCTGCCTCTGGACCAATGTCAATTATCATATCGGCTGCTTTCATGATATCCTCATCATGTTCAACAACGATAACCGTATTCCCTAAATCGCGAAGTTCTTTTAAGACTTCAATTAATCGTTCGGTATCTTTTGGGTGTAAACCAATACTTGGTTCGTCTAAAATATACATAGAACCAACCAAACTACTTCCAAGTGAAGTCGCTAAGTTAATTCGTTGAGATTCTCCACCAGATAAAGTGGCAGAATTTCGATTTAAGGTTAAATAACTCAATCCAACATTGAATAAAAATCCTAATCGATTATTGATTTCAATTAAAAGTCTTTTGAC
>CAZLGK010000047.1:0-10811 GCA_964559365.1 uncultured Flavobacterium sp. | reverse complement strand
CAAATATATGTCTAAAAAAAGGTATTATGTAACACATAGTACTTAAATTTAACAAAAAATTAACATAAACAAAAATAGTAGGCACGCATACTATTTTTTAATATATTTACAAAAAAATATTAAATATGAAGTTTACTCCATCAAAACTAAACACATTTATGTTCTTTAAACTTCCGTCTGCTTTTTGGTGTGGAGTTAGAGTAAAATCTATTACCGAAAACAAATGTGTAGTTACTGTAAAACATGGGTGGTTTAATCAAAATCCATTTAACTCTATGTATTTTGCTGTTCAGGCAATGGCAGCAGAATTTACAACAGGAGCTTTAGTAATGTTTCAGATTAAACAAAGTGGAAAAAACGTTTCGATGTTAGTAGCTAATAACAAGTCTAGTTTCACTAAAAAAGCTACTGGTCGAATAATTTTCACTTGTAATCAAGGAGATTTAATTAAAACTACAATTCAAAAAGCAATTGATACTATGGAAGGACAAACAGTATGGTTAACTTCAATAGGAGTAAATAATAAAGGTGAACAGGTTTCAGAAATGCAATTTGAATGGACTGTTAAAGTTCGAAAATAGTTTATTTTCAACAAGTGTTAAGGTTCGTTAATTAACTTTCATTTGCTTTTTTCATTTGTAACTTTGGAAAAATAAAATTATAATGAAAGTCTTAATCACAGGAGCAACTGGCTTAATAGGTCATGAACTTATAAATTTACTACTACAAAAAGGTATTGCAGTTAATTATCTTACAACTTCCCGAAAAAAGATTGTAAATGAAAGTAACTATAAAGGTTTTTATTGGAACCCTTCTTTAGGAGAAATTAATGAAAATGCCTTTGATGATGTAAATGTTATTGTTCATTTAGCAGGAGCTACTGTTGCTAAAAGATGGTCTACAAGTTACAAACAAGAGATTATTAATAGTAGAGTAGATACCACAAGGTTGCTTTATAAAACCCTTGAGAAAATAGATCATAAAGTAACTCAAATAGTTTCTGCATCTGCAATAGGAATTTATCCAGATAGCCTAACTAAAGTTTATCATGAAAGTGATTTAGATATTGATAACTCTTTTTTAGGAAATGTAGTTAAACAATGGGAGGATGAGGTTGATCTATTTAAAAAAATACATATCTCAATTGCCAAAATAAGAATTGGATTAGTGCTTGCTAAGGATGGTGGAGCTTTACAAGAAATGGTAAAACCAATTAAAATTGGAGCCGGAGCAGCTTTTGGTTCTGGAAACCATTATCAATCGTGGATTCATATTTATGATTTAGTTGCAATATTTTATCATGTAATAGCGAATAAAAGAAACGGTGTTTATAATGGAGTTTCTCCCTATCCAGTTACAAATTTAGTTCTTACTAAGACAATTGCTAAAATATTAAATAAACCATTATTCTTGCCTAATATTCCTAAGTTTGTTATGAAATTTACTTTAGGGGAAATGCATCAATTGTTGTATTCAAGTCAGTATGTAAGTTCACGTAAGTTATTGGATGAAGATTTTCAATTTAAATATGCTTCATTAGAGAAAGCTTTACATGATTTATTAAAATAAAAAAAAACCGCCATTGGCGGTTTTTTTTATTTTAAATTTATTTTTTTGTTGCTTTTATTTTTACAACAAGTTCAATGTCGTCATTAACAAATTTGTCTTTTAAATCATCAAAAATTGATTTTGAAGCATAATTAACATTCCAATGTGTTCTATTGATTAGGAAAGTATCAGATGTAAACATCATAGAATCACCTTCATAAACAACTGTCGAAGAAAAAGTAACAGGTTTTGTAATTCCTTTTAAAGTTAAGTTACCATTTACCTCTGCTTTTCCATTTTTATTTAATATGCTAACAATTTCAAATGTTCCTTCTGGAAATTTAGAAACATTGAAGAAGTGATCTTCTCCTTCTTTGTCTCCAGTTCCTTTTAAGTGTGCTTCTAAATCTTCTTTTCCGTCACCGGTAGCTAAATCAGAAACTACAATAGAATTCATATCAATTACAAAATTTCCACTTTCGACAGAGTCATTTTTTACAGCTAATTCTCCCGATTTTAAAGAAATTGTACCATTATGTTTACCAGAAGGTTTAGATCCTATCCATTCAATTATTGAGTTTTGGGTGTCTACTAAATAAGTTGTGCTCTCTTCAGAAGCCGTTGCTACTTCACCAGCTTCAATGGCTTCACTTTTTTCACCTTTACATGCTACATTTAATGAAATAGTAGCCAATACAAATAAGCTTAATATGCTCTTTTTCATAATTTTTTATTTTAATTATTTGATGCAAACATAAATAATCAGTTAATTAAAATATCTTAAAATGTTGCTAAATTTTTAAAGTTTTGTATTTGAATGAAAATTTTGCTGACAATTTGACATTTTTAAACATTTGGCAATACATTTGCAATTACTTTTAAAATAGTAAAATGTTTAAAAAAATACGCAAATATATGAGTCAGGATAATACTGAAAACATCGATAACGAAATTGTACAAGACGAGAATATTTCAGAAAACCAAGAAGTACAGCAGCCTGAATTAACTGTTGAAGAGCAGCTTGCCGAAGATTTAGCAAAAGAAAAAGATAAGCATTTAAGACTTTTTGCTGAATTTGAGAATTATAAAAAGAGGACTGCAAAAGAACGTATGGATTTGTTTAAAACAGCAAATCAAGAGGTTTTACAAGCCATGCTTCCTGTAATGGATGATTTTGACAGAGCTATGATGCAAATTGTAAAATCTGAAGATCAAGCTATTATTAAAGGAGTTGAACTTATTCATGAGAAATTAAAAAACACATTAGTTTCTAAAGGTTTAGAAGAAGTTGAAATAAAAGTTGGAGATGATTTTAATGCAGATTTTGCAGAAGCTATTACTCAAATTCCTGCTCCTTCAAATGAATTAAAAGGTAAAATTGTAGATGTGGTTGAAAAAGGATATAAATTAGGGGACAAAATAATTCGTTTCCCAAAAGTAGTAATTGGACAATAATTACATTTTACTTTTTTAATGAATTTAATTTAGAACATGAAAAAAGATTTTTACGAAATATTAGGTATTAGCAAAAGTGCTACTGCAACAGAAATAAAAAAAGCATACCGAAAAAAAGCAATTGAATTTCATCCAGATAAAAATCCAGGTGATGCAACTGCTGAAGAGAATTTTAAATTAGCTGCAGAGGCATATGAGGTGTTAAGCGACCCAAATAAGAAAGCAAAATATGATCAGTATGGTCATGCTGCATTTGATGGAGCTGGGGGATTTGGCGGTGGAGCTGGACACATGAATATGGATGATATTTTCAGTCAATTTGGAGATATTTTTGGAAGTGCTTTCGGTGGTGGAGGCTTTGGAGGCGGTTTCGGTGGCGGTCAAAGACGTGTTAAAGGAAGTAATTTACGTATTAAGGTAAAACTTACTCTAGAAGAAATTGTTAACGGAGTTGAGAAAAAAGTAAAAGTCAAACGTAAAGTTCAAGCTCAAGGCGTTACTTATAGAACTTGTTCTACTTGTAATGGTAGTGGTCAGGTAATGAAGGTTGCTAATACTATTTTGGGTAGAATGCAAACGGCAACAACTTGTCATTCTTGTGGAGGAGCTGGACAAATGATGGATCATAAGCCACAAGGTGCAGATGCTCAAGGAATGATTTTACAAGAAGATACAGTTTCTATTAAAATTCCTGCTGGTGTTGTAGATGGTATGCAATTAAAGGTTTCTGGTAAAGGAAATGAAGCGCCAGGTTCAAATAGTGTTTCTGGAGATTTAATTGTTGCGATTGAAGAATTAGAACATGAATTTTTAAAACGTGAAGGTGAAAATTTACATTATGATTTATATGTGAGTTTTCCTGAAGCTGCCTTGGGAGTCTCTAAAGAAATTGAAACAGTTTCCGGAAAAGTTAGAATTAAACTTGATGAAGGAATTCAATCAGGTAAAATTTTACGATTAAAAGGTAAAGGTGTACCGAGTATTAATAGTTATGGAACTGGTGATTTATTAGTTCATGTTAATGTTTGGACTCCAAAAACGTTAAATAAAGAACAGAAACAATTTTTTGAAAACATGTTAACTGATGAAAATTTTACTCCAAGTCCAGAAAAGTCAGATAAATCCTTTTTTGAGAAAGTAAAAGATATGTTTTCATAATTTAATAAAATTATATACATTTGGGGTTCACTTTTTATCTTAAAAAGTGATTCTTTTTCATAGCAATTTTCCCATCCTATTGTAAAATAGGGTGGGTTTTTTTGTAACAGAATACTTATTTTGTCTACTAATTCACATCACACTTAAAATTTTAGAATGGATTCTATTTTAAAAGTTCAAAACGTAGTAAAACAATTTGGCAATTATAAAGCCTTAAACAATGTTTCTTTAGAAGTTCCTAAAGGAAGTATTTACGGCTTGTTAGGTCCAAATGGAGCTGGTAAAACAACTTTGATTCGTATTATAAATCAAATTACAATGCCAGATTCTGGAGAAGTATTTTTAGATGGCAATAAATTAACGCCAGATGATGTGCAATATATTGGTTATTTGCCAGAAGAAAGAGGTTTGTATAAGTCAATGAAAGTTGGAGAGCAATGTTTGTATTTAGCGCAATTAAAGGGACTTTCACATCAAGAAGCTAAGAAACAATTAAAATATTGGTTCGAAAAATTAGGAATTGAAGGTTGGTGGGACAAAAAAATACAAGAGCTTTCAAAAGGTATGGCTCAAAAAATTCAATTTGTTGTAACTGTTTTACACAAGCCAAAACTATTAATTCTTGACGAACCTTTTTCAGGTTTCGATCCAGTAAATGCAAATTTAATTAAAGATGAAATTATTGAATTAAATAAAAACGGAACTTCGGTTATTTTCTCTACGCATAGAATGGAAAGTGTTGAAGAGATGTGTGATTACATTGCATTAATTCACAAATCAAATAAATTAATTGAAGGAAAATTATCTGAAGTTAAAAGACAATACAGAAGTAATACATTTCAAATAGGTATAATAACTCAAAATATTGAAGGTTTGATGGTTCAGTTAACTCAAAAATTTAAAGTAGGACCTACGAACTTTAAATCATTAAATGAAGATATAAAACTAGAGGTTGAATTAGGAAATTTAAATTCAAATGAATTATTATCTATTCTTACAAATTTTGGTCAAGTAACTCATTTTGTTGAAAAAATTCCAAGTGTTAATGACATTTTTATTCAATCTGTTACTAAATAAATAGCCCATTTAAATATATAAATATGAATGTTTTAAATTTAATTATAAAAAGAGAATTCATAGCTAAAGTTCGAAATAAGTCTTTTATTGTAATGACTTTTTTGGGCCCGCTTTTATTTGTAGGTATGTCGTTTTTAATTGGGTATTTATCAAATATGAATAAAGATTCAGTTACAGAAATAGCTATTCATGACGAAAGTGGATTATTAAAAAATAATTTTAAAAACACAAAGCATACACATTATATTGATTTGTCTTCAATGTCTATTGAGATTGCAAAAGACACTGCTAATAATAATTATGAGGGTCTTCTGTTTGTTCCTAAAGTTGATTCATTACAACTACTATTAGATAAAGTGGAATATATCTCAGAAGATAGCCCAAGTTTAGAGTTTATTTCTAAAGTAGAAAAAGTGGTTGACTCCACTCTTACATCAGACAGATTGAAAACATTAGGTTTTGATTCAGATATAATTGATAAAGCAAAAACAGATTCAACATTAAAATTATCTAAGTTCTCTGGTGGCGAAAGTTTGAAAGGACTAAATGAAATTAAAGTAGGGATTGGTGGTGTATTTGGTTATTTAATTATGATGTTTATTATCATTTATGGTAATATGGTTATGAGAAGTGTAATTGAAGAAAAAACTAATCGTATTATAGAAATCATTATTTCATCGGTCAAACCCTTTCAATTAATGATGGGTAAAATCATAGGAACTTCATTGGCAGGTATTTTGCAATTTATTATCTGGGCTATTGTAGGTACAGTCTTGTTTTTTGTAGTGCAAACTTTTTTTGGAATACAAATGGGAGCTAGTAATAATGTAAGCCCAGAAATGATTGAAGCTGCACAATCAACTGAAGCTATTTCAAAAGTTCAATTGTATTTTAATGAAATTTGGAATTTACCGCTAGGTACTTTGGTTACTTGTTTTATTATTTACTTTATAGGAGGTTATTTTTTATATAGTTCATTTTATGCTGCAATTGGAGCAGCAGTAGATTCTGAAACAGATTCTCAGCAATTTATGTTACCTGTTATTATGCCATTAATGTTAGGAGTATACGTTGGTTTCTTTACAGTCATTAATGATCCTCATGGAATGGTTGCAACTGTATTTTCAATAATTCCATTAACATCTCCTATTGTAATGTTAATGCGTATTCCTTTTGGAGTACCTTTATGGCAATTAATACTTTCTATCGTTTTATTGTTTGGAACCTTTATATTTGTTGTTTGGTTTGCTTCTAAGATTTATCGTGTAGGAATATTAATGTACGGAAAGAAGCCTACTTGGAAAGAATTGTATAAATGGTTAAAGTATTAAAGAATGATTGAAAATATTAAAGAGATATTAAATTATAAACTAATTGATACTGATAATGTTCAAATTAGTGTAAGTACATTTGTTATACTCTTTATAGTTCTTTTTATAACGGCTGTTTTATTAAGATTCGTTAGAGTTTTTGCAACAAGAAAGCTGCCTTTAGAAGACAAAAATAAATTTATTAGTTTCTTTCAATTTGTAAGGTACATTGTGTTTGCTTTTGCAATCATAATAACCCTTCATTCTACTGGAGTTAATATGAGTTTTCTATTAACCGCATCTGCAGCTTTATTAGTAGGTTTAGGTTTTGCATTACAGCAATTATTTCAAGATATTATTTCTGGTATTCTTATAATTATAGATCAATCTTTGCATGTTGGTGATATCGTTGAAGTAGATGGAAGAGTTGGAAAAGTTTTAGAAATTAAATTAAGAACAACAAGGGTTGTTACGCGTAACAATAGAGTTATGGTTATTCCAAATCATAAATTTATGTTAGATACTTTATTTAATTGGACTCAAAATAGTTTTACAAATAGAGAACAGGTAAATGTTGGTGTTGCATATGGATCAGATGTTCAAATGGTTAAGATGATATTGTTACAATGCGCTAAGGAGTCTACAGATGTACTTCAAGATCCTAAGCCTATAGTATTGTTTGAAGATTTTGCTGACTCATCTTTAAATTTTTCTTTGTATTTTTATGTAGCTAACGGAATGAATAGTCCGAGTATTCAAAGTGACTTGAGATTTAGAATTGATTCCGCTTTTAGAGCCAATAAAATTTCTATACCTTTTCCACAAAGAGATATTCATGTTATTACAAAGGCATAGTTTTTGTAATTCATATAATAAATAATTAGGATGCCAAAAATACTAGTAATTGAAGACGAAGCTGCAATTAGAAGAGTTTTAACTAAAATTCTTTCCGAAGAAAGTGATACTTATCAAGTTGAGGAAGCAGAGGATGGCTTACAAGGAATTGAAAAAATCAAAAATGAAGATTATGATTTAGTACTTTGTGATATTAAAATGCCAAAAATGGATGGTGTTGAGGTGTTAGAAGCTGCTAGAAAAATAAAACCCGAAACTCCTATGGTAATGATATCAGGGCATGGAGATTTGGAAACTGCTGTAAATACAATGCGTTTAGGAGCTTTTGATTATATATCAAAACCACCAGATTTAAATAGATTGTTGAATACAGTTCGTAATGCTTTAGATAGAAAACAACTAGTTGTAGAGAATAAAATTCTAAAAAAGAAAGTCAGTAAAAATTACCAGATGATTGGCGATAGTGAAGCAATTAATCATATTAAGCTTATGGTTGATAAAGTTGCGCCTACAGATGCTAGAGTTTTAATTACAGGCCCTAACGGAACAGGAAAAGAATTAGTAGCACATCAATTACATGAAAAGAGCGAGCGATCTACTTTTCCTCTCATAGAAGTTAATTGTGCTGCAATTCCTTCTGAATTAATTGAAAGTGAACTGTTTGGACATGTTAAAGGTGCTTTTACATCTGCAATTAAAGATAGAGCTGGAAAGTTTGAAGCAGCACATAAAGGAACTATTTTCTTAGACGAAATTGGAGATATGAGTTTGCCAGCGCAAGCAAAGGTGCTTCGTGCCTTACAAGAAAATTTGATTCAAAGGGTTGGTGCAGATAAGGACATTAAAGTTGATGTTCGTGTTGTGGCAGCAACCAATAAAGATTTAAAAAAAGAAATAGAAGAAGGTCGTTTTCGTGAAGATTTATATCACCGTTTAGCAGTAATTTTAATAAAGGTTCCTGCTTTGAATGATAGAAGAGATGATATCCCTTCATTAATAGAACACTTTACAACTAAAATTGCTGAAGAACAAGGTATAGTAAAAAAAGCGTTTTCTAAAAAAGCAATTCAGTTATTACAAGAATACGATTGGACTGGAAATATTCGTGAATTAAGAAATGTAATTGAACGTTTAATTATTCTTGGTGGAGCTGAAATTTCTGAACAAGATGTGAAATTATTCGCAAGTAAATAATTTACTTTAAGTATATATTACTTAAAGCTTACAGATTAAAAAATGCAATTAAAAAAAATAAACGAAGAGTTACAAAGGGGTTTAATCTTAAACGGATTAACAAATGCAAATGAGTTGCAAAGAGATTCTTTTTCTACCATAAAAAGTGGAGTAGATTGTGTTGTACAATCGGAAAGAAAATCAGGGAAATCGACAACAATTGTAATTAATGTATTACAAAAATTAAAAAGAGAAGGTGAAGAGTCGCCAAGAGCGTTAATTTATGTTCATGACAAAGAGCAAGTATTAGAAATGGTTCGTTTGTTTGACCAGTTAGGAAAATTTAATGATTTAAGTACTTATGGAGTTCATGAGAAAAGCGATTTAGACGATGATAAAAATCAAATTTCTATTGGAGTTGATGTATTGGTAGGAACTCCAAATAAATTAAATATGTTGTTTTCAACTGCTGGTTTTAATGTAAATCGTCTTCAAATGGTTGTTGTTGATGATGCAGATATTTTATTTAAACATAGATTTGATACAACTATTCATCGAATGTCTGAAAGTATTGGAAAAGCTCAACGAATTTTCTTTTGTAATGAAATTACAGAGAAAGTTGAAAACCTTGCAGATAAAATAATGATTGAGCCTCTTTTTCTAGAGATAGAAAAAGATGAAGAAATTGAAGATTAGTTTTATATAAATGCATGAGATTATCAAATAACCAAAAAAACTATAATATATGGCAGTAGTAAAGATTTTTTCAGGTAGTGAAATTTTAGCAGCTGGTTTACAACAAAAACTAGAGGAAATAGACATTTTTCCTATTGTTAGAAACAATATGCAAGCAGCAAGAGTTGCTGGTTTTGGTAATACAGGCTTAGCAGTAGAGTTGTTTATAGAAGAGCGCGAACTACCTTTAGCAGAAAAAGTTATCGAAGATTTTAAAATGAATCTTTAAAATATAAAAAAAGCCTTGAAACTCTCAAGGCTTTTTTTGTTAAAGTGTTTTTGTCTTATTCAAAAAGAACTGAACCTTTAATGTCTACAAGTTCCCAAGTTTTACTTACGCCATCCTTACCTTTATGTAAATCATAACAAGCTTCATTTATTGCAGCGATTGCATTTTCTCCACCAAATTCTACTAAATTTATTGTAGAGGTAATAGAAAATAATTTATTTTCATAAGTATACTCTGTTGCAATTTCTTTTGTAACATCGTTCATAGTTAGTGTCATGTAACACTTTCCATCCCTGAAATTAATTACACCAGCTAATAATTCAGTGTTTTTAAGTGTACCAAAGAAAAATTTCAAAAGCTTAGAATCTCTATCTGGATTATTCGTAAACAAACTACTTACAGGAATAGTAAATACAGATCCATCTAAAACTTCTTCTGGAGTTTCACCTGTTTTAGTATCTTTTAATTCTATCGACTGAAAACTTCCACCAACAGCAATTTTTTCTGTTGTTTTAAAAGCAGTCCAGTTTACTTTAGTCGAATCGGTTATAATTTTTAAACCAGTAATTTCTGGAGTTGGTTCAACTACTGTTTCTGGTTGTTCTTCTTTTTTACAGCTTGTAGTTAGTAAAACTAAAGCAAATGTAAATACTGCTATTTTTCTCATGTCTTTATATTTCATTTAATATTTAACCAAAGATAAGAAGTTATTTGAATGCAACCAATTAACATAAGTTAAATCAATGTAAAGTAGTTTAATTTGCAATTGCTTCATTTCGAAATTAATCTATCTTTGCAGCTTAAAAAATTATAGTTATTTGTCTTTTGACTTTTAACTTTTCGACTTTTAATTTCTTTATAATGATTACAGTAAACGATATTGCAGTAGAATTTGGTGGAACTACACTTTTTAGTGAAGTAACTTTTGCCATTAATGAAAATGATAAAATTGCCTTAATGGGTAAAAATGGAGCAGGAAAGTCTACACTGCTTAAAATTGTTGCTGGTCAAAATAAACCCACTCGCGGAAATATTTCGGCACCAAAAGAAGCAGTAATTGCTTATTTGCCACAACATTTGTTAGCAAATGACGATTGTACGGTTATGGAAGAAACTTCAAAGGCTTTTGCTGAAGTTTTAGATATGAAAAAAGAAATTGACGAAATTAACGAGCAATTAACCATTCGTAGCGATTATGAAAGTGATGCGTACATGAAGTTAATTGAGCGTGTTTCTGAACTTTCTGAAAAATACTACGCCATTGAAGAAGT
>CAZLGK010000046.1:0-11155 GCA_964559365.1 uncultured Flavobacterium sp. | reverse complement strand
CCTGTTTCATATTATTCTGAAAGAAGAAAAGGTGATGTTATGTCAAGAATGCTTGGCGATGTAAATGAAGTTAAAAATTCATTCTTTCAAGTATTAGAATTAGTAGTTAGAGAACCTTTAACTATTATATTTTCTATTGCAACCATGTTTATAATTAGTGCAAAATTAACATTTTTTGTGTTTCTTTTTATTCCAATATCAGGATTTATAATATCTAAAGTTGGTAAAAATTTAAAATCAAAATCAACAAAAGCACAAGAAGAAAACGGAATTCAAATATCTATTTTGGACGAAACACTAAGTGGTTTAAAAGTTGTAAAAGGTTTTAATTCAGAAAACATCTTTATCTCAAAATTCAATACTTCATTAAATCGTCTTTTAAGATTATCTAATAGCATTGGAAATAAAAACAATTTAGCATCACCGTTAAGTGAGTTTCTTGGAATTGTTACTATTGCTGTATTACTTTTATATGGCGGACAACTTGTAATTGTAGATAAATCTCTGGCTCCAACTACATTTATTGCTTATATAGCACTTGCTTACACAATATTAACACCAGCTAAAGCAATCTCTAAAGCATCTTATCAAGTTAAAACTGGTCTTGCAGCAGCAGAGAGGGTTTTCTCTTTAGTAGAACAAGAAAATAATATAGTTAACACTCCTAACGCTATTAAAAAAGATTCTTTTAACGAAAATATAAGTATTGAAAATATTAATTTTAAATACGAAGAAGAAACTATTTTAAAAAACTTTTCTTTAGAAATTCCTAAAGGAAAAACAGTTGCACTAGTAGGTCAATCTGGATCTGGAAAAAGTACAATTGCAAATTTACTTACTCGTTTTTACGACGTTCAGGAAGGCAATATAAAAATAGATGGTGAAAATATTAAAAACATAACATTAGAATCATTACGTGATTTAATGGGATTAGTGACACAAGATTCTATTTTATTTAATGACACAATAAAAAACAACATTCGTCTAGGAAAACAAAACGCTTCTGATGAAGAAATTGTTGCTGCTTTAAAAATTGCAAATGCCTACGAGTTTGTAAAAGATTTACCAAACGGAATTGAAACCAACATAGGCGATGCTGGTGGAAAATTATCTGGCGGACAAAAACAACGTCTTTCAATTGCACGAGCGGTTTTAAAAAACCCTCCTATTATGATATTAGACGAAGCAACTTCTGCTTTAGATACTGAAAGCGAGAAATTTGTTCAAATTGCATTGGAGAACATGATGCAAAACAGAACTTCAATTGTAATTGCTCACCGTTTATCGACTATTCAAAAAGCAGATAAAATTGTAGTAATGCAAAAAGGACAAATTGTAGAGCAAGGAACGCATACTGAATTACTAGCTAAAGATGGTGTTTATGCCAAATTGGTAATGATGCAAAGTTTTGAATAAAAGGTGAACTTAAACAAAAATGTACGCAGATAACGAAAACATAAATTTACCAAGCGACAATACTATCGTTTGGAAATATTTAGATTTATCTAAGTTTTTAGACATGCTTTTATCTAAGAAACTTTTCATGTCGCGTTCTGATAAGTTTGAAGATCAATATGAAGGAACATTCTCTGAGCCAACGTATGAAGAGATAAAAAAAATTGCAGCAAACAACCCTAAGTTTTTAGATTATTACAAATCACACAGAGAAAAAGTAGTGATTAGCAGTTGGCACATTAACGAATATGAATCGTATGCGATGTGGCAAATTTTCACGAAAAACAATGAAGGTTTAGCTATACAATCTACTATTGGAAGATTAAAACAGGCATTAGCTCCAGAAAAAAAATACCTACAAAATATAGGAGCAGTAAATTATATTGACTACAAAAAAGAATACATCCCTTTTGAAGATACTTTTTTCCCATTTTTATTTAAACGAAAAAGTTTTCAGTACGAAAGAGAAGTTCGTGTAATATCTGACACAAGCGGAAGTAGAGTTTCTATTAACGATGGTTTAAAAGTAGATGTAAACATTGACCAACTTATTGAAAAAATATACATTCACCCAAAAAGTGAAAACTGGTATAAAAACTTGGTAATTGAGTTAATGCAAAAATTAGATTTTACTATTGCAATTGAAAAATCAGATTTAGAAAGTGATATTTTGATTTAAAGTATTATTTACTTTCTCCGTTTTCATCTAACCCAACGACATTAAAAATAAATTTATTTTTAGTTAAATTAATAATATATAATCTAGAATTAGAGCTGAAATGAATATTATTTTTCCAAGTATCATCTACTAAAAAAGCTTCATTACTTAAATCATTTAGAATTATATTAATAATAAAGTCTCCTTCACTATTAACATGACCTATATAATGTCTTCTGAACTTATAAAACTTTGATTTTACATTTTTACTTTTACTAAATTTTTTATCAGGGAATTGATTATTAAAATGTTCAGAAATAATTGATTCATAAATAAAATAATTATTGAAAAGAAAATCTTCGCCTTTTTTAACTTCATCTAGTGATAAGTTAAAAGTATTTTTATAACTTTTTATTTGAAATGGATAATTTGTTTCAGTTCCAAAAATAACAGAATCATATTTATAATATTCTTTTAAGGAAATTACTCTTGGATAATCTTGAATTATGAATAAAGAAAAAATCGCTATTATTAACTTCATAAACTAAATCGGCATATATTCTTCAACTTTCCATTCTTCTGCAAGAAGGTTTACAAAATGGTAATGCACTTTGTCTTTTTTATCGAAAGCACCATTTTTGTTAATGTCTTCAATACATCTAAAATACAAACGGTTTTGCGCTTCGATGATATTCCAATCGATCAATTCTTGAAAATCTATAGAAAGTTTAGTAAATTTAGTACCGTCTGCATTACTAACATATAAAGATTTAATATCATTTTGGTTTACCTTTCCATCTTTATTAGTATCAGCATCAACAAGCGTATACACTAAAATTTTAGCTTTATTATTATCTGCAATAGTATTTAAATAAGTAACCGTTTGAATTTGCACCTTATTATCAGTCAAAGCAACAACATTTGTAGAATCGATATGTTGAAATTTTAAATTATCAAAATATCCCGTAATTTCAAAACGGCTGTAATTTGAAATAGCATAACTTCCTTGATTGATTTTACTTGAACCATATACTTTTGAAAAATCGTCATATACTCTAATATCACCAACAGGATGGATTAGGTATTTTGTTCCTTCCATAAGAATAGGTAAATCGGCAATTTTTATAGAACTTGAATCAATTTTTACTTCAACTACAGTTGTTGATTTTGTTTCATCGTAGATTACCTTTGGAGTTTCTTCATTTTTACAAGAAACAATTAAAATTGCAATAACTAAAAAGATATATTTTGATAAGGAATTCATATGCATCAATTTTATATTCAAATATAAGAATTTATAAAGTAAAGCGTAATTATAATTTTGCAATTAACTTAATGTTAAAAACTCGAGTTGTCATATAATTAGGAATACCATATTGTGTTTTTGTGTAAACATCTCTAACCCAAGTATTCGTAATTGAATTTTGATTATTGAATAAATTAAAAATTTCTATGCCTAAAGAAAACTCATTGAATGGACTTAGCCATTTTTTAGAAGACTTTAATGTTTGATCTTTAAACACATATGAAAATCCAGCATCTGCTCTTCTATAGTCATTTAAACGCAACTGATAATCATATGGATCTGCATATGCAGGTGAACCACCTGGCAAACCAGTATTATAAACCAAGTTTAGATATAATTTTACATTAGGAATATTAGGCATGTAATCTTGGAAAAGCAATCCAAATTTTAACCTTTGGTCTGTAGGCCTTGCAATATAACCTCGGTTGTCTTGATTTTCTTCTGTTTTTAAAAACCCAACACTAAACCAAGATTCTGTACCCGGAACAAACTCTCCATTTAAACGCGCATCAAAACCATAAGCATAAGCAGTAGCATTATTATTTGCTCTATAACGAATTCTCACATTATCAATCGTATATGTATTAGCATCGGTAATGTTTTTATAATAAGCCTCTGATATTAATTTAAAAGGTCGGTCCCACATTTTAAAACTGTAATCGTTACTCAAAACGACATGAATTGATTTTTGCGCATCAACATTGGTTTGCACTACTCCATCATAATCCCTTAACTCTCTATAAAATGGAGGTTGTGCATACATTCCGCCAGAAAGTCTAAATAGCATATCATTTTCCCATTTGGGTTTGAATGCAAATTGAAATCTTGGCGAGAATACAAATTTGTTTTTTCCTGTTTCATTTTGACTTGATACTTGCCAAGAGTGACCTCTTATACCCGCATTAACCCAATATTCATGTACTCCAATTTTTCCTCTATAATTCCATTGTGCAAAACCTGAAAAACGATTAATCGTAGTGAAATTTGTAGCTCTTACATTTTGGTATGGAGCTAATGGTCCGTAGTAAGGATTATATGGCTGGTCGTTTACATAATCTAATAAAGGATTTGGCAAAGAAAAACCAGCAGAATCTATTACTTCCCATTCAACGATTCTATCTCTTATATCTTCACGGGTATATTTAAATCCCCATTCTACTTGATTTTTTGCATCTAGTTCATGAAAACCTTTTGTTTCAACATTAAAGATTAATGCATCTAGGTTATTTCTAGCATGATTAAGTTGAGATCCAATTCCTCTTGTAAAAACAACATCTCCAAAAGTCTCTGAACCTATATTAGCATCTACTTCACCTAATCTATATTGTGCTAAAATATCGTAATATTCCTGTTCTTGTGTATGATAAGCAGAAGCAATAAACTTAATTTTATTTTTATCATTGTACTGATAAACCGATTTAAAGGCGCCAAAATATGTAGTGTATTCATCTTTTTCTTGACCTTCATAAAAAACTAACAAAGCGATTGGCTCATCTATAGTTCCAAAATTAGTTTGTCTTGTAAACGGTTGGTAATTGTATTTGTTTTGAGAAATGTTTCCAAGAAAGCTAAATTGCCACTTCGTAGATGGATTAAAATTAAACATCGTTTGAATATCTGCAAATGAAGGTCTAAAATTGGTTTCCGTTTCTTGACTATTTACCAAAAGTGCGTTATTTCTATATCGAATACCTGTTATATTACTCCATTTTTGATTTTTACTAATTCCTTCAACAGAAAGACTTCCACCTAATAAACTAGCTTCTATTCCAGCTGCAAATTTCTTTGGATTACGATACGTTATATCTAAAACAGATGACATTTTATCTCCATATTTAGATTGAAAACCTCCTGCAGAAAAATCGACATTTTCAACCATATCGGTATTGGTGAAACTTAATCCTTCTTGTTGACCTGAACGAATTAAAAACGGACGATATACTTCAATTTCATTAACATAAACCAAATTTTCATCGTAATTACCACCGCGTACAGCATATGAAGTACTCAATTCATTATTAGAATACACTCCTGGTAATGTTTTAATAATGTTCTCTATTCCGGCATTAGCACCCGGAATTTTTCTAATAATTACAGGATCAATTGTGGTTACACCTTCTACCCTTTTCTTACTTGTTCCACTTACAATCACTTCACCAATTTCCTGAACATTGGCATTCATAACTGGATTAAATTCAAAATCTTCATTAGGCTTTAATTCTAAAGTAACTACTGAATTTTTAAAAGAAATATGAGAAAAAACAATTGTTATTTTTTCATTAGAAGGAACATCTAAAAGATAAAATCCATTTGAATTAGTGACCGTCCCTTTTTCTCCATATTTAACCGAAACATTTTCAACAGGATTATTAAATTCATCTAAAATAACTCCTTTTACCCTTGCGGTTTGACCAAAAGATGTAAGTGAAATTATTAAAATAAAAAGAATTAAATATATATTTTTCAAAAGGACTATTTTAGTTATTCATAAAAAAGAAAGATTCAAAGGTAGTAGAATTTTGCATATCATCAGTTACAATAATCTTCAAATCGTTCCTGCCTTCATTATACTTGTTATCATCTAAACGATGAATAAGCTTTTTTGTTTTATAATCATACTCCATTAAAATCCACTCTCCATTTAAATAACCATTATAAGTATCAATCCCCGACATTTTATCTGAAATATAAACACTAATAGCAGATTGATTCTTTAAATTCTTTCCTTCCACAAAATTCACGTTATAAATTCTAGGAGGATCATAATCTTGAGTCAGTTTATATTTACCTAGATTTCGAGTATAGAGTTTAAAAGTATTACCCTTTCTAGACGTTTTATTATATTTCAATTTTAACCCGTCGATAGAAGCTATAAATGTTTTAGTCAGTTGCTCTTCAGTTAACCCTTGTACATCAGAAAAAGTAATAGTCATGTTTTTATAACCTGGAACTGATTCATCATGAAGTTTTAAAACCCCTTCATTAACATCAAAGTCAATATAAAAGTCTTCATAAAATGTGTTTTCTGGAACAAATACCGAAACATTATCTTTAACATAATTATACTCATTTTTAGATTTCAAGAAATACTTTGTTTTCTGATCTTTATTTTTAAAAACAGCCTCTTGAACTCCATACTCAACAGGAATAGTTAATTGCACTTTATTTCCATGAAAATCATATAATTCAACTCTGTAAGTATAAGTAGCATTAGGCTGAACATTAATTACACCATTTGTTTTATTAGCCTTAACAATTGAAAGCGGAAAAGGAATTTGTTGAAACAATTTTTGTACTCTTTGCCTAAGCTTTCCATAACGTTCATAATCAATTAAACTATTTACAAAACGAGATTCATTAAAAGCAAAAGAATCGAGCTCATATTCATAGTAAGAAACACCGTTTAAATATGCTTTTACCTTAAATAAGCCATTTTTGTTGTAAGGGTTAGTACAATAATCATAAGCATTAATACCAAAACCTATTTTCCCATTTGCTACTACTTTAGCTGCCAAATAATTACCGTCGGAAATTTTATTAAAAGAAACAGCGATAGGATTTTCAGATTTATTTACCAATGTACTATCTATAGGGTAAACCATTACTCCTTGAATTTCTGGTTTTCTAGTATCGTTTGCCAATTTATTAAAACCAAAATAAAGAGGATTAATAATTTTTTCAGATTTAGTATCTCTAAATTCAAAATGCAAATGTGGTGCTCCACTTCCTCCACTATTACCCGACAGAGCAATTACTTCACCTTTTTTAACAGGAAGTTCATTTGGCATGGGAAACATTTCTACTTCAAATGATTTTTGAGCATATTGTTTTTGTTTGATATAAGTTTCAATTACACCATTTGCTTTTTGCAAATGTCCATATACTGTTGTAAATCCATTTGGGTGTGTTATATAAATTGCTTTTCCATAACCATATGCAGAGATTTTTATACGAGAAACATAACCATCGGCAACAGCATAAACGTCTAATCCTTCTTTACCATTCGTTTTTAAGTCTAAACCCGAATGAAAATGGTTACTCCTTAATTCACCAAAAGAACCTGAAACATCAAGCGAAATGGGTAAAGGAGAAATAAAATCTGTTGGATACTCAACTTGACTCCACAATGTAAAAGGAAATAACAGAAAAAGGAAAAATCTCATAATTTAAAATAAAAGATAAAAATAATAAAAATATTAGTACAAAAACATCAGATACAAAAACCTTTCCATAACTAGTTATAAACCAAAATATTATAAAAAAAACACTTTTTTATGTAAAAATTATTAAAAAGTATTGTAATTATTCGATAGTAATGCTAAATTTGTAGAAATAGAAATGAATTTTATCATTCATGAAAGGATTATCAGAATTAATTGATTCTCTTGAAGTTAAATTTTTCAAACTCAACAAAAAGATAGTTGTGTTAGAAGCAGAAAATCAAGAGTTGAAGCAAAAAATAGTAGTTTTTGAAAAAAATCAAGAACAACAATCAGAAGAGTTAGTTGCTTTAAAAAGTCAAATTGAGAATCTAAGGATGGCTAATTCATTAATAGGCAGTGAAGAAAACAAAAGAGAAACAAAACTCAAAATAAATTCATTAATTCGCGAAATCGATTATTGTATTGCACAACTTTCAGATTAGTAAATGAAAGAAAAGTTAAAAATTAAATTATCAATTGCAGACAGGGTTTATCCATTAACAATAGATAGCTCTCAAGAAGAAGGGCTTAGAAGCGCTTCAAAAAAAATTGATGAAATGATTAAACAATTTGAACAAAACTATGCAGTAAGAGATAAGCAAGATGTATTAGCAATGTGTGCTTTACAATTTGCATCGCAAGTTGAACAAAAACAAATTGAAGTAACAGAAGTAGAATCTTCTTCAATTGTTCGATTAGAAAATTTAGATAAAAAATTGAGTGAGTTACTCTCTAAATAAACACGTTCTTACATATACATTAAGATACTGCCTACATTAGTATAATTTGATAAACTCAACACTAACAAATTAAAATGAGCAAATCTTCGTAACTATAGCAAGCCTTTAAGTAGGAAGCTTGAACTACGAGTTAGCTCAAAACTTGTCCTTTACGAGTTTATACAACACTCTAATGTAGGCTTTTTTTATATAATTTATTTAACAAACTATGACAGCATTATACATTATAATTGGAATTATAATTGGACTTGGAATTGGATTTGGTATTGCAAAATACCTAGAAAAAAACAATGTTTCAACTCTTATTAAAAATGCAAAAAAAGAAGCAGCTTCAATACTAAAAGACGCAAAGGCAGATTCTGAAGCTCTTAAAAAAGACAAAATACTACAAGCAAAAGAAAAGTTCTTAGAATTAAAGACAGAGCACGAACAAGTAATTTTATCTCGCGATAAAAAAATGGCTGAAGCCGAAAAAAGAACTCGCGATAAAGAATCACAAATTTCAAGTGAACTTGCTAAAGCAAAAAAAGCAAGTGATGAATTTGAAAATAAAGTTGCTGAGTATAATTCTAAAATGGAAGTTTTAGAAAAAAAACAAACTGAGGTAGATCGTTTACATAAAAGTCAAATTGAGCAGTTAGAAGTAATCTCAGGACTTTCTGCTGAAGAAGCTAAAAACCAATTAACAGAGAGCTTAAGAGCTGAAGCTAAAACCGAAGCTATGTCTTTCATTCAAGACACAATGGAAGAAGCTAAAATGACGGCGCAACAAGAAGCTAAAAAAATAATCATCAATACAATTCAAAGAGTTGGAACTGAAGAAGCAGTTGAAAACTGTGTATCAGTATTTAATATTGAATCTGACGACGTAAAAGGTAGAATTATTGGTAGAGAAGGAAGAAACATTAGAGCTATTGAAGCTGCTACTGGTGTTGAAATTATTGTTGACGACACACCTGAAGCAATTATCCTATCTTGTTTTGATCCTGTTAGAAGAGAAATTGCTCGTTTAGCTTTACATAAATTAGTTACCGATGGACGTATTCATCCGGCACGTATTGAAGAAATTGTGGCTAAAACACAAAAACAAATTGAAGAAGAAATTATTGAAACAGGTAAAAGAACTGTTATCGACCTAGGAATTCACGGATTACATCCTGAATTAATTAAAGTAGTTGGTAGAATGAAATACCGTTCTTCTTATGGACAAAACCTACTACAACACTCGAGAGAGGTTGCTAACCTATGTGGTATTATGGCTGCTGAACTTGGATTAAATGTTAAACTCGCAAAAAGAGCAGGGTTACTTCACGATATTGGAAAAGTTCCAGATACAGAAAGTGAATTACCACATGCTTTATTAGGAATGCAATGGGCTGAAAAGTACGGAGAGAAAGAAGAAGTTTGCAATGCAATTGGAGCTCACCATGATGAAATAGAAATGAAATATTTAATTTCACCAATTATTCAAGTTTGTGATGCTATTTCAGGAGCAAGACCAGGAGCAAGAAGACAAGTATTAGATTCATACATTCAACGTCTAAAAGATCTTGAGGCAGTTGCTTTTGGATTCCAAGGCGTAAAAAATGCCTATGCAATTCAAGCTGGTAGAGAATTAAGAGTTATTGTAGAAAGTGAAAAAGTAAGTGATGAAATGGCTTCAACATTATCTTTTGATATTTCTCATAAAATTCAAACAGAAATGACTTATCCAGGTCAAGTTAAAATTACAGTAATTAGAGAAACTAGAGCAGTTAACATAGCGAAGTAATCTTTTAAACAAATACACAATAAAAAAACGCATTAATTTCTTAATGCGTTTTTTTTATAAAATAGTTTTGTTGTTATTTTCTCGGATGAAAATTATTAATCACCTCAGCAAGAAACTTCCTGTCTAAATGCATATAAACTTCTGTTGTTGTAATAGACTCATGCCCCAACATTAATTGTATAGAACGTAAATCGGCACCATTTTCAAGTAAATGCGTAGCAAAAGAATGCCTAAAAGTGTGCGGACTTATGGTCTTGTTTAAACCTATTTTAACAGCTAAATCTTTAATAATAGTAAAAACCATTGCTCGTGTTAATTGCTTTCCTCTTCTGTTTAAAAACAAGGTATCTTCGTACCCCTTTTGTATTTGCAGACTAGAACGAATTAACTCTTTATACAAAAGAATAAATTTTTCTGTACTTTCTCCTATAGGTACAAAACGTTGTTTATTTCCTTTACCAGTTACCTTTATAAAACCTTCTTCAAAAAACAAATCTGACAATTTAAGGTTTACCAATTCAGAAACACGTAAACCACAACTATAAAGCATTTCAAGCATAGCTCTATTTCTTTCACCTTCGGGTTTAGACAAATCAATAGCAGCTATTAATTGATCTATTTCATCTGTTGAAAGCGTATCTGGAAGCTTTCTTCCTGTTTTCGGCACTTCTATAAGTTCCATAGGAGTATCGGCTCTGTAATCTTCGAAAATTAAGTAATTAAAAAAACTTTTTAATCCAGAAATAATTCTCGATTGACTTCTGGCATTTACTTTGGTAGACAATTCATATATAAATTGCTGAACAATTTCTTCGGTAATTGTTATAGGAGTTACTTCAATATTATTAGAAACCAAAAAAGCAATTAACTTTTCTATATCAAACGAATAATTTTCAATTGTATTTGCTGCTAAACCCCTTTCAAGATTTAGATAATTTTGATATTCTTTTAAGTAGGACTGCCAATTACTCATAAATCAAAAGTACAAATTATTCTAAACAAAAAAATCCCGCAGAAGCGGGA
>CAZLGK010000045.1:0-11401 GCA_964559365.1 uncultured Flavobacterium sp. | reverse complement strand
CATCCTCTATTTGACATAGCTAAATTTATAGAACGTCCAGAAAATTTTATTTTTAGAATATCTGGACTTCTATCGTAAACATGAACTATATGACCTGCTTTTTTTAAGTATATTGCTAATAAAGAACCCACTAAACCAGCTCCAACTACCGCAATTTTTTTAGGTGTTTGCATTTTAAAATATTTCTTAACACAAAAATAAGTAATAATTAAATGAGACCTATCCCAAAATCATCTTTTTTACGAAAAAGAAATAAAATTGTTTAATATTTTTATACTTTTGTTAAACAAAATAAAGCTATGATAAAAATTAATAGAAATGAAATTGAAAAAATGGATAAGATTGATCGTTTAAATCTTGTAAATTCAGCAACAGGATATAAATCAGCTAACCTAATCGGATCTATTTCAAAAGAAGGAAAAGAAAACTTAGCAGTTTTTAGCAGTGTTACACATTTAGGGAGTAGTCCAGCGTTGATTGGTTTTATTATGCGACCAACTACTGTTGTAAGAAATACATACAAAAACATTAAAGAAACAGGTTTTTTTACAATTAATCATATTACAGAAAACTTAATTCAAAAAGCTCATCAAACTTCGGCAAACTATTTAGAAGAAATATCTGAATTTGATGCTACAGAAATTGAGTCTGAATATTTAAAAAACATCAAACAACCCTTTGTTAAAGAAAGTCCAGTAAAATTACTATGTAAATATGAAAATGAATATGAAATCAAAGAAAATGGATGTATTCATATCATTGCATCAATTGAAGAAATAATAGTAGAAGAGAATATTTTACAAAATGACAAGTGGCTTCAACTTGAAAAAGGAAATATTGTAGCAATAAATGGATTAGATGGCTATTGTTTACCAAAATTAATAGATCGTTTTGAGTATGCTAGACCAAATATAATGGTTAAATCTATGATCAATAATGGCTCATAAAAAAGTTAATCTTCCAGAAAAAATATGCAAAACCTGTGGTTTATCATTTATTTGGAGAAAAAAATGGGAGAAAAACTGGGAAGACATAAAGTATTGTAGTAATAAATGCAGGTTGAATAAAAGTTCAAATAAATGAAAAGTCTAGTTTGGTTTAGAAATGATCTTAGAGTAAATGACAATATATCTTTATATAATGCATTAAAGAAATCGTCAAATACAATTGGAGTATATTGTTTTGACCCAAGACATTTTGAGGTTATAAAATATGGTTTTAAAAAAACTGAAAAGTTTAGAGCACAATTTTTAATTGAAACGGTCAGAGAATTACAAGATAATTTAGCTAAAAAAAACATCTCCCTACTGGTTTATATTGACAAACCTGAATATATAATTCCAAAAATTGTTAAAGAATATAAAATTGATAACGTTTATTCTCAAAAAGAGTGGACTAATGAAGAGCAAGAAGTTTCCTTAAATCTCAAAAAGAAATTACAAAATGTAGAATTTATTGAAAGTTACGACCAATTTCTTTTTCATCCAGAAGATATTCCATTTACAAATATTCAAAACTTACCTGAAGTATTCACTGTTTTTAGAAAGCAATGCGAAAAAGAAGTAAAAATCCGTAAAATAATTTCTATTGAAAAGCAACTGGAAGCCAATTTAATTGAAAACCATACAAAAATTCAAAACTTAGCCGATTTGGGGTTTGAAGAATTTAAAATACATAAAAATTCGGCTTTTCCATTTAAAGGCGGAGAAAATGAAGCATTAAAAAGAATTAAGAACTATTTTTGGGAAACTAAAAGTCTATCCAAATACAAACAAACCCGAAATGGGTTAATTGGTCATGAATACAGTTCAAAATTATCAGCTTGGTTGGCAAACGGAAGTATTTCTGCACGAACAATTTATTGGAAAATAAAACAATATGAAAAAGAAGTAGAAGCTAATGAAGATACGTATTGGTTAATTTTCGAATTGATGTGGAGAGATTATTTTAAATTCATTTCATTAAAACACGGCAACAAAATTTTCCAATTAGATGGAATTTTGAATAATAAATACGATTGGAAATGTAATCAAAAAGCATTTAATGAATGGGTTTCTGGCAACACCAAAGAACCTTTTGTAAATGCAAATATGAGAGAACTAGCTGAAACTGGTTTTATGAGTAATCGTGGCAGGCAAAATGTAGCGAGCTTTTGGGCCAAAGAATGGGAGCAAGATTGGAGAATCGCTGCCAGCTATTTTGAAAGTATGTTAATTGATTATGATGTACATTCAAATTATGGTAACTGGATGTACAATTCTGGTATAGGAAATGACCCAAGAAATCGAAAATTCAATATTAAAAGACAAACAGAATTATACGATGGAAAGGGAGAATATCAAAAACTTTGGTTGGAAAATAAACGATGAGAAAGCTACGACTTATATTAGGAGACCAACTAAATGCTAAGCATTCTTGGTTCAAACAAAAAGATGAAAACACAATCTACTTAATGACCGAAATGCGCCAGGAAACTGATTATGTAAAACATCATATTCAAAAAATAGTGGCCTTTTTCATGTCAATGAGAAATTTTTCTGAAGCTTTAAAAAAAGTAGGACACCAAGTAATCTATTTTAAAATTTCAGATGTTGATAACACACATGATATAGAAAAAATTATTACAAGAGTCATTTCTGATAAAAAAATTGAAAAATTTGAATACCAATTACCAGACGAATACCGTTTAGACGAACAACTAAAGAGCATTTGTAGAAACTTAAAAATAGAAAGTGAAGTTTATAACACAGAACATTTTTATACTTCACGAAATGATTTAACCGAATTTTTTGAAGGCAAGAAACTCTTGTTGATGGAAAATTTTTATCGAATGATGCGTAAAAGACATCACATTTTAGTAATCAATGATCAACCAATTGGCGGTAAATGGAATTATGATCATAGCAATAGAAATAAATATAAAGGTGAAGTAGCAATACCATCACCTCGTTCTTTTAGTAAAGATGTTTTAAGTGTTGTAAATGATATTCAAATGGCAGAAGTGAAAACATTCGGAGAAATTGATACTGAAAATTTTCCTTGGCCAACAACTCGAAAAGAAAGTATTGAACTTTTAGATTATTTCTGCACTAATTTATTAGCATATTTTGGAGAATATCAAGATGCTCTGTATAGCGAACATGCCTATTTATTCCATTCTCGTTTGTCATTTGCAATGAATTCAAAAATGATAAGTCCAAAAGAAGTTATTGAAACTGTAATTACTTATTTTAACAACAATCAAGATACAATTGAAATTTCACAAGTAGAAGGATTTATAAGACAAATTATAGGCTGGAGAGAATATGTACGAGGTATTTATTGGAAAGAAATGCCAAATTACGCCAAAATGAATGCGTTGGACAACCAAAATAAATTACCTGCCTTTTTCTGGACGGGAGAAACAAAAATGAAATGTATGCAACATGCTATTTCGCAAAGTTTAACCGAAGCCTATGCGCATCATATTCAACGTTTGATGATTATTGGAAACTTTTCTTTATTAACTCAAATACATCCTGATGAAGTTGATGCATGGTATTTAGGAGTTTATATTGACGCTATTGAATGGGTAGAAATGCCAAATACACGCGGTATGAGTCAATATGCAGATGGAGGAATTATTGCCACAAAACCATATGTTTCTTCTGGAAGTTACATCAACAAGATGAGTAATTATTGCGGAGATTGCAAATATAATGTAAAAGAGAAAGTTGGAGAAAAAGCCTGTCCTTTTAATAGTTTGTATTGGAACTTTTTAGATGATAAACGAGAGCATTTCAAAAACAATCAACGTATGAATATGATGATGGCACTACTTAATAAAATGAAACCTGAAGAATTAATAAGTATAAAAGAAAAAGCTCAACATATCATAGAAAACTTGGATTCCTATTAATAAAAAAGAGTTGTAAAAACTGCAACTCTTTTCTATTATACTTTTATATGCCCCCAATTTTCACCAGTTTTAATTCTATGTAATTGCATTTCAGTTATACCAAATTGTTTTGCTAATATTTTTAGTCTGGTTTTCCTATTTGGATCAAGCAGTTTTCGTTTTAAACGAATAACGTCAATTTCAGATAATTTAGTGTTTTTCGGTCCGAATTTTTCAAAAGCTCTTTTTCTTCCTGCTGCAACATGAGGACTTTTATAACCGTGTTCTCTCATTTCTTGGTAAGTAACCCATTTTAAATTAGTTATAACATTGTTTTTCTTGTCATAATCTAAATGTATTACGTGGGTTTGCTCTTCAGATTCTTTAGGTAAAAAAAGTTCTCCTATTATTTTATGAATAGATTGTTGGTAAATTTTTTTCACATTATTCGTTTGACGAACATATCTAAAATATGGAAAACCATCATTAAGAACATGCTTAATAATTTTACCTTCTTTAATATTTGATGTAAAACTCTTTAAACGACCTAAATTTGAAACTGCATAGCGTACCTTTCCAGGAACTTCAAGTTTATATTCTTTCCATTGCTCTGTTATAAAGTGACTCATTATTTGTGGTTTTAGCTAATAAATTTGAGGGAATAAATAGTATTAACCTAATGTACAAATAATTAACTACTTTGGAAAATTAATTTTTTCACCTACATTCATTTTTTGTGATTTTGCAAGCATTCCGCACATATGAAATAACATTCTTGCACCTACATTCCCATCCCAGTCTCCATTTTCTCCCGGAGCAACTTCAACTAAATCAAAACCTATAATTTCTTTATTTGTTTCAGCTAACCTACTCAATAAATAAGTTGCCATTTCGTAAGTAAATCCTCCAGGAACCGGAGTTCCTGTATTTGGACAATACAATGCATCCATTCCATCAATATCAAATGAAACACAAACTTTTTTAGGTAACGAATTAATGATATTATCACACAAATTTTGCCATGTATTGCCTTCAAATAATTGCTTTTTCAAGTCAGTATCTGTGTGAACTAATACTCTACCGTTTTCGCTTTTTACTACTCCAACTTCTTCTTCACAAAAATCTCTAATTCCTACTTGAACAATTTTTGAAATTTGAGGAAGTTTTAAAGCATTATACATAATTGAAGCATGTGAATAGGTAAATTGCTCGTAGGCAATTCTTAAATCCATATGCGCATCAAGGTGAAGTATCCCAAAACTTTCATGTTGAGATGCTAAAGCTTCATAATACCCAAGTGGAGTTGAATGATCTCCACCCAATAAAACTACTTTTTTACCTTTATTCAACCAATACTGAGTTCTTTCTTTTACCTCAGTATGCAGTTCTCTACAAATTTTATTTATTTTATCTAAGTCAGATTGTAAAGCTGGGAAAGTTGAAATATCTTCACCGCTTTCTTGTGCTTCAATAATAGGCTGAGCTAAACTTTTATATTTTTCAGAATTGGTTGCCCAATGAGAAGGTGCTTCATCCATAAAAATTCCTAATTTCCACAATTCTGGAAATTCTTGATGATTTAAATCGACTTGAAAAGAAGCATCTAATATAGCATCAGGACCTTCTGAGGCACCAGCACCATAACTAACAGTAACTTCCCAAGGAACAGGAATTACAATGATTTCACTTTGTTCAGCAGAAAAAGGCAGTCCAAATATTGTTGCATCTGCTAACCCAGGCTGACTTGGGTCGAAAGTATCAATGATTTGTTGTTTTGTCATTCTTAATGAAATTATTTAGATAAAATACCTTGTTTTAGAATTTGACCAAAATTATACATATCCTCAAATGAAGTGTATAATGGAACAGGAGCAAAACGAATTACATTTGGCTCTCGCCAATCAGTTACTACACCGTTTTTCATTAAATAATGAAACAATTCTTTCCCCTGGCCATGTAAATAAACTGATAATTGACAACCTCTTTCTTCTTGATTTGATGGGGTTAAAATTTCAAATTCAGCTTCTTCAAGTTCCTCATCAATTTCATGAAGTATAAATTCCAAATAAGAGGTAATTAAATTTCTTTTTGCAACTAATTTTTTCATTCCTATTTCAGCAAACATATCTACAGATGCTAAATAAGGTGCCATTGATAAAATAGGTAAATTACTCACTTGCCAACCATTTGCACCATGAACTGGATCGAAATTTGGTTCCATCAAAAACCTTCTTTCCTTATTATGACCGTACCAACCGGCAAATCTATTTAAATTTTTATCTTCATGATGTTTTTCATGTACAAAGTAACCTGAGACATTTCCTGGTCCTGAATTCATATATTTATAACTGCACCATGCCGCAAAATCTACTCCCCATTTATTCAATTCTAATTCAATATTACCTGCAGCATGAGCCAAATCCCAGCCCACATAAGCACCTACTTTATGACCAGCTTCGGTAATCGTTTTCATATCAAAAACTTGACCTGTGTAGTAATTTACTCCACCAATTAAAACAAGAGCTAGTTCATCTCCAATCTCTTCTATTTTACTTAAAATATCTTCAATACGAATATTATGTTCGCCTTCCCTACGCTTTATTTCAACTATTGCATCTTTTGGTTCAAAACCTCTACTTTTAACCTGACTTTGAAACATGTATTGATCAGAAGGAAATGCTTTCTCTTCACAAATAATTTTATATTTTTTTTGAGTTGGATTATAAAATGAAACCATAAGTAAATGTAAATTTACTGTTAAAGTATTCATTACACCAACTTCTGTTGGTTTAGCTCCAACAATTTCACTCAAAGGCTGACAAAATCTTTCATGATAATCCCACCATGGTTTATCAGCATAAAAGTGACCTTCTACAGCTAAATTAGCCCAATCATTCATTACTTCAT
This sequence comes from uncultured Flavobacterium sp., assembly GCA_964559365.1. Taxonomy (GTDB): domain Bacteria; phylum Bacteroidota; class Bacteroidia; order Flavobacteriales; family Flavobacteriaceae; genus Flavobacterium. Next base: position 4,617 of record CAZLGK010000045.1, on the reverse strand, counting down.
CTACATATTTTTTTGCACTTTTAGGTTGTAATCCTAATGAGTTTCCTGTAAAATAAATAACATCTTTATTATTTATTTGAGGAAAAATAAATTCATTTCTGTAATGACTTAGTTCATCTTGAGAGTCAAGACTTTTTGCAAATTGTAAGTTATTTTCAAATTTCATTTGGAGTGTTGTTTTTATAATTGGTAAAAATAAGTATAAAATAAGAAAGGTAAAAGCCAATATTTATAAATAAAAAAATCGTATCAAAATAGATACGATTTTTTTATTTATAATTTAATTTAAGATTTACAATATTAACATTGCATCTCCATAGGTATAAAATCTATATTTTTGCTCAACAGCTTCTGCATATGCTTTCTTCATTAAATCGTGACCACAAAAAGCTGAAATCATCATTAATAAAGTAGATTTTGGCGTATGAAAATTAGTTACCATAGCATCTGCTAAACTAAAATCATATGGAGGAAAAATAAATTTATTTGTCCATCCAGTATATGGATTTAAGGTTCTTTGAGAAGACACTGAACTTTCCATAGCTCTCATAGATGTAGTACCAATACAACATACTTTTTTCTTTTTAGCACGTGCACCATTGATAATATCACACGCTTCTTGAGAAATATTCATTTCTTCAGAATCCATTTTGTGTTTTGATAAATCTTCTACTTCAACTGGATTAAAAGTACCTAATCCTACATGTAAAGTTACTTCTGCAAAATCAATTCCTTTAATTTCTAATCTTTTTAATAAATGTTTAGAAAAATGCAAACCTGCTGTTGGAGCTGCAACTGCTCCCTCAACTTTAGCATATATTGTTTGATAACGCTCAGCATCTTCAGGAGTAACTTCTCTTTCAATATACTTAGGAATTGGTGTTTCTCCAAGTTCTAATAATTTAGCTCTAAACTCTTCATAAGATCCATCATACAAGAAACGCAACGTTCTTCCTCTTGAAGTTGTGTTATCAATAACCTCAGCAACTAAAGTTTCATCATCCCCAAAATATAATTTATTTCCAATTCTAATTTTACGAGCCGGATCTACTAAAACGTCCCACAAACGTTGTTCTGCGTTTAACTCTCTAAGTAAGAAAACTTCAATTCTTGCACCTGTTTTTTCTTTGTTACCAAATAATCTTGCAGGAAAAACTTTAGTATTATTTAAGACCATTACATCTCCATCATCAAAATAATCAATTAAATCTTTAAACAATTTATGTTCAATTAGACCTGTTTTTCTATGCACAACCATCAATCTTGATTCATCGCGATTTTCTGATGGAAACTCTGCCAATAATTCATCTGGTAGATTAAAATTAAAATGAGATAATTTCATATTTTAGATTTAAATGTTAGAATTTAGAAATTAGATTGATTCCTAATTCTAAAAGCGTTTGCAAATATACGATTATGAAATAGGCGTTGTCAAGTAAAAAGCAGTTTATTTTACAAATCCCATTATTTACTGAACTTCTTCCATTTTACAACCTATACTTTTTAAATCTTCCCAAAAAGCAGGATAAGACTTAGAAACTACTTCTGCATGTTCAATTACTATTGGCACTTTTATAGCTAATGGTGCAAAAGCCATTGCCATTCTATGATCCTGAAAAGTTGAAATACTTATGTATTCGTTAATTTTTGAAGTAGCTCTCAAAATCAAACTATCATGAGTTACTGAAACATCAGCCCCAAGTTTTGTGAGCTCACTTTTTAACGCTTCTAATCTATCAGTTTCTTTAATTTTCAGGGTATGCAAACCTGTTAAAACACAACCAATTCCTAATCCAAAACAAGTTACTGCTATAGTTTGAGCAATATCCGGACAACTATTTAATTCGTAATTAATAATTGAAATTTGACAATTATTAACTTTCTTTAAAACAATTGTATTTCTAACAAATACAGTTTCAACTCCAAAGTTTTTATATATCTCAACTAATTTTGAATCTCCTTGCAAACTATTTTCTTTATAGTTTGAAAGAGTAATTTGCGTTCCTATTTCTGACAATGCTACTATTGAATAAAAATAAGATGCAGAACTCCAATCTGATTCAATTGAAAATAGTTTATTGGTAATTGATAATTTAGAATCAACTTTAATGATATTGTTTTCAAAATTAGTTTCTATACCAATTTCATTCAATAAAGCTAATGTCATTTTTATATAAGGAACAGATGTTATATTCCCTTCTAGCACAAGTTCTAATCCATTTTCTAATTTTGGAGCAATTAACAACAATGCAGAAATATATTGACTACTAACATCTGCTTTTAACGAAACTATATTGTTTGTAATCTTTTTACCTGTAACTATTATGGGTGGATATCCTTCTTTTTCCAAATACGAAATTTCGGCACCTAATTGACGAAGCGCCTCTATCAAAATTTTAATTGGTCGATTCTTCATTCTTGAGGAACCGGTTAAAACTATTTTTTTATTTTCTTGAACAGCAAAATAAGCAGTTAAAAATCTCATAGCGGTTCCAGCATGATAAACATCAATTACTTCATTAGTTGTTAAAAGTGCTCTTTCCATTACTTCAGAGTCATCTGATTTTGAAGCATTTTTTAAACTAATATTTGGATATAACGCTTGTAACAATAACAACCTATTCGTTTCAGATTTAGAACCTGTAATAAAAATATTAGGCTTTGCAACAATATTAAATGATTTTAAAATAATATACAAAATCTTACTTTAGTTTTTCGTTATTATGATGGCGATCGTGATCACGCATTGTTTTCAAATCCATTTTCTTATTGAAGGCAGCTTGTAAATCAACTCCTGTTTGATTAGCTAAACACATTACCACAAAAATGACATCTGCTAATTCTTCGCCTAAATCTTTGTTTTTATCACTTTCTTTTTCAGATTGTTCACCATATCGACGTGCAATAATACGTGCAACTTCACCTACTTCTTCGGTAAGTTGAGCCATATTGGTTAATTCGTTGAAATAACGAACTCCGTGTTCTTTTATCCATGTATCAACTTCTTGCTGGGCGTTTTTTATATTCATTACTCTTTATTTTTTGAATCAATTATTATTGTAACTGGACCGTCATTTACGAGTGAAACTTTCATGTCTGCTCCAAATCTACCTGTTTGTACTTTGTTCTCAATTTCAGCTTCTATTTGCTTTACAAATAATTCATACAACGGCACAGCAACATCAGGTTTTGCGGCTTTAATATAACTAGGTCGATTTCCTTTTTTTGTTGCTGCGTGAAGTGTAAATTGAGAAACAATAATCATTTCGCCATTAATGTCTTTTATCGAAAGGTTCATCACTCCGTTTTCGTCTTCAAAAATTCTTAGATTGGTTATTTTTGAAGTCAACCAATCGATATCTACTTTAGAATCTAAGTCTTCAATTCCAACTAAAACCAATAATCCTTGTTTAATTTGAGCTACAACTTGATTATCAATAGTTACAGAAGACTCTAAAACTCTTTGAATTACGACTTTCATGAATATTATTTTCTTGTTTCATCACTTGACTTTCTATCGGCATCATAAATATCAGCGCGATAATGTTCTTCATCTCCTTCTAAAATTTGAGTATAGCTTTTATAACGAGACCAAGCAATTTCGTCTTTTTCTAATGCTTCTTTAACCGCACATTTTGGCTCGTCTTTGTGCAAACAATTATTAAATTTACACTGCTCTTTTAAGGCAAAAAATTCAGGAAAATAATCTCCTATTTCTTGTTTCTCCATATCAACAACTCCAAAACCTCTAATTCCTGGAGTATCGATAATTTTAGCGTTACCAAAAGATAAATCAAACATCTCAGCAAATGTTGTAGTATGTTGTCCTTGAGAATGAGATTCTGAAATTTGTTTTGTTTTTAAATTTAATCCTGGTTCTAATGCATTTACCAAAGTAGACTTACCAACACCTGAATGACCTGAAAACATTGAGGTTTTGTTAGTCATTAAAGCTTTAAGCTCGTCAATTCCTTTATTCTCTAGCGCCGAAACTCGCAAACATTTATAACCAATTTGAGAATAAACATATTGTAAATACAATTGTTCGTTTGAAGAATCTTCATTAAAAGTATCAATTTTATTAAAAATCAAAACTGCTTCAATTCCATAAGCTTCAGCAGTAACCAAGAAACGATCTATAAAACTTGTAGTTGTTGGCGGATTATTAATGGTTACTATTAAAAATACCACATCGATATTTGAAGCAATAATGTGTATTTGTTTTGATAGATTTACCGACTTTCTTACGATATAATTCTTACGCTCATGAATTGCATGAATTAATCCGTTTTCAACATCAGAAGTGGTATCTAACTCAAATTCTACTTCATCCCCTACAGCAATAGGGTTTGTACTCTTAATTCCTTGTATTCTAAATTTTCCTTTAATTCTACATTCGTAAAAAGTACCACTTTCTGCTTTTACAGTGTACCAACTTCCAGTAGATTTATATACGATTCCTGTCATGCAAAGTTAGAAGTTAGAAGTTAGAAGTTAGAATTTTTCTAAATCTACTTCGTTAATTAGAGCAAAGATAGTGTTTCTTGTTAAAAATTATAAATAAAAAAAGCTACTCAATGAGTAGCTTTAATTTATAATCAAAAAATAATTAGTATT
>CAZLGK010000044.1:0-11902 GCA_964559365.1 uncultured Flavobacterium sp. | reverse complement strand
AGGTTGTTATCATTTTTACAAGAAATGAAAAGTATTGAAAATGCAATAACTAAGACGTGAGTTTTCATATATTTCTTTCTTTCATTAAATTATTAATGATTTCAATATATTGTTCCATAGCTTCTTCAATAGTAAGATGCTTAACTTGCATCCATGCATTTAGTTTGAAAGCATTTCTTATGTCTTGAGGGTTTTGAAAATATGCATTTTTTGTGTTTCCGCTTGTAGCCTGTTTGTATAATCCATACAAAATTAGTTGCAAATCTTGTGGTACAGAATCTTGCGGTATTAATTGAGCATTACTGAATGCTTCTTCAAATAATATTTCTAACTCTTCTCTAGTCATTAATTTTTCTTTGAGATTACTGTTTTTCCACCTACAGCAACATCATTTAATTTTACATTTATTTCGGTTCCTAATGGAAAGTATAGGTCTACTCTTGAACCAAATTTAATAAAACCAGCATCTTTACCTTGTACTGCTCGCATTCCCTCTTGTGCATAATTTACAATCCTTCTTGCTAAGGCTCCAGCAATTTGTCTATACATAATTTCACCATAAACTCTATTGTTTATAACTACAGTTGTTCTTTCGTTTTCTTCACTTGCTTTTGGATGCCAAGCTACTAAATATTTTCCTGGATGATATTTGCTATATTTTACTACTCCATTTAAAGCATAACGAGTTACATGAACATTTATTGGTGACATAAAAATAGATACCATTAGTCTCTTATCTTTAAAGTATTCTGGTTCAAAAACTTCTTCAATTACTACAACTTTTCCGTCTACAGGCGCAAGTATATGATTGTCACTATTTTCAATTTCTCTTTTAGGGTTTCTAAAAAATTGTAAAACCATTAATAACAAGAAAACAGCTAATATTATAAAAATATTTTTTAGCCATAGTATTGATATAAAAGCATCGCTTAAAAATATTACACCTACAACAATTAAAAGTGTAATGAAAATTATTTTTGAACCTTCTTTATGAAACATAACGTAAAATTAAATAAAACAAATTAATAAATGGAATAACAAATATAATACTATCTAATCGATCTAATATTCCGCCATGACCTGGCATTATTGTACCGCTATCTTTAACTCCTGCAATTCTTTTTAGCTTTGACTCTATTAGGTCGCCTAAAGTACTAAATATACTAACTATTATAGCAATTATTACCCAAAAGTATATGTATTTAGCCTCGATAAAATATTTTGCCAAAAGTACCCCTCCAATTATAGAAAATAACAATCCGCCAATAAATCCTTCAATTGTTTTCTTTGGAGAAACTGATGGAAATAGTTTATTTTTACCAAAATTCTTGCCAACCAAATAAGCAAAAGTATCGTTTGTCCAAATCAAAATAAAAATAGTAATTAGGATATCTGAATTATATCCTTTTTTACCTATAGGTACATAATTTGTTAGAATAAATGGAAAGATAATATATCCAATTAGGATTAAGTATTGTGTTACAATATCAAACTCTTTGTCGTTTTTTTGAAATAAAAAGTATAGTAATCGAATTGAAATTATAATCGTGAAAATTGTTATACTATTATTTATTAAAATATTGTAAGATTCATTATAAAATGAATAATATGCAAAACCTGCTAATATTATTCCTGCATAAAAATTTACAGAGGTCATTTTTGCAAATTCAAATACTCCAAAAACCAATAATATAGAAAAAAGTATTGCTAAACTTTCTTTAGAATATAAAATGCAGCTTAATAATAAAATTATATAAACTGCTCCAGAAAGAGCTCTTTTTATAGTTTCATTCATTATTATAAATCTTCTAAAAGAAGTAGGTATAAGTTTTTATGACAACTACCATAATGTAAAAAATCTTCTTCTTTTACTTCTTCAAAATATTTTATGGTAGTAATATTAGTAGGGTATTCTTTGTTGTATTTTTTGTTCATATGTCGCATGCCTTCCCCTTTATTAGGTACAAGTTGGCTAGTGGTGGCAAAAACGACCATATTGGTTGGAAGATCATTAGGCTTGTTGTGTTTTAATTGATTTGAAGAAAACAGAATTGATCCATCATCTGCGATTAAATTTTCACAAGTTGAAAAGAAAAATTTTGATTCATCACAAGATTTAACAATGTCTAGTTTGTTTTCTTCAATTAAATGATTTAATATAGTTTCATAACAAAGTACGTTACATTCAAACCAATCATTTTCTTCTAAAATATTCAGAAAATTTTCTGAAACTTCATTAAGATTTTCGCAATAAATGAATTTACCTCCATTTTTTTGAAAATTGTGAGCAAACATTTCATCCACAGGTAACTTTACCTCAGGAGTATAAGGACTTTTTTCTTCTTTATCCTTTTTACTGTTTGAAGTATCACTAGATTTTCCAAATAATTTGCTAAAAATACTCATTTATCTTTAGTAGGTAAATTATAGTAAGTTTCAAAGATAAAAAAAATCTTAGTTCTTTTATCACAAGAACTAAGATTTTTTAAATTAATGTTAAATAAGTTAATTAGGCCTATTCTTCAGTTTTAATTTCGATTTCTTTATCATAAGGTCTTTTACCAAAAATAGCTTCTAAATCATCTTTAAATATAACTTCCTTTTCAATTAATATGTCTGCTAATTGATTTAATTTGTCTTTGTTTTCCTCTAAAAGTTTAATTGCTCTTTCATATTGACCTTCTATTAAAACAGAAATTTCAGTATCAATAATACGCGCAGTTTCTTCAGAATATGGTTTAGAGAAATTATATTCACTTTGACCTGATGAGTCGTAATAAGTTACATTTCCTAACTTTTCATTTAACCCATATATTGTAACCATAGCACGTGCTTGTTTAGTTACTTTTTCTAAATCGCTCAAGGCTCCTGTAGAAATTTTATTAAAAATTACTTTTTCTGCAGCTCTACCTCCCATAGTAGCACACATTTCATCAAGCATTTGCTCAGGGTGAACAATTAAACGTTCTTCTGGTAAATACCAAGCCGCTCCAAGACTTTGTCCTCTAGGAACAATTGTTACTTTTACTAATGGAGCTGCATGCTCAAGCATCCAACTAACAGTTGCATGGCCCGCTTCGTGAATTGCAATTGCTCTTTTTTCGGCAGGAGTTACAATTTTATTTTTCTTTTCTAAACCTCCTACAATTCTATCAACTGCATCTAGAAAATCTTGTTTGTTTACCGCTTTTTTGTTTTTACGAGCTGCAATTAAAGCGGCTTCATTACAAACATTTGCAATATCTGCACCAGAAAACCCAGGAGTTTGTTTTGCTAAAAATTCGGTATCTAATTCTTCTTCTTTTTTTATAGGTTTTAAATGTACTTCAAAAATTTCTTTACGTTCTCTAACATCTGGTAAATCTACATAAATTTGTCTGTCAAAACGACCTGCACGCATTAATGCTTTATCTAAAACATCTGCTCTATTTGTAGCAGCTAGAACAATTACATTTGTATTGGTTCCAAAACCATCCATTTCAGTTAGTAACTGATTTAATGTATTTTCTCTTTCGTCATTTCCGCCTGACATATTGCTTTTTCCACGAGCTCTACCAACTGCGTCAATTTCATCAATAAAGATAATTGCTGGTGCTTTTTCTTTTGCTTGTTTAAATAAATCTCTAACTCTTGATGCACCAACACCTACAAACATTTCAACAAAATCGGATCCAGATAAAGAAAAGAAAGGTACTTTTGCCTCACCTGCTACAGCTTTAGCTAACAATGTTTTACCTGTTCCAGGAGGGCCAACTAATAATGCTCCTTTTGGTATTTTACCACCAATTGAAGTATATTTTTCTGGATTTTTAAGAAATTCTACTATTTCTTCAATTTCCTCTTTTGCACCTTCAAGTCCGGCAACATTTTCGAAAGTAACTTTTACATCGTTTTTTTCATCAAATAATTTAGCTTTTGATTTACCAATACTAAATATTTGACCTCCGCCACCTCCAGCACCTCCAGACATTCTTCTCATCATAAATATCCAAAGTCCCACTATAAGTATAATAGGTAATAGAAGAGAAATAATTTCACCCCAGGCACTTTCGGGCTCTTTTTCGTAATCAGAAATTAACCCTTTTTGTCTAGCTTCTTCAAGAGTTTTTTGGAAAATTTCACTGTTTCCAATTTCAATTATATAATGAGGTCCTTTTTCATTAATTTTTCCAAAAGTGCCATCTTTTACTTTTGAATGTGTTTTACTGTTTAAAGCTTCTTTTTTTAATATAATAGAGGCTTTTGTATTTGAAAAAACTACTTTTTCAACTTGATTAGAATCTAAATATTGGTAAAATTTAGATAAAGTTGTTTGTTTTGGACTATTAAAGTCAAACCCATTTCCAAATATATTGATAAGTAAAAATAAACCTATAATTAGTCCGTAAATTGCCCATGGACTAAGTTTAAACTTTGAATTCTTTTTATTATCTGACATGTTTTTTTAGTATTTACTTTCTATAGAAGTTATTTTTGCGTCACCCCAAAGGCTTTCAATATTGTAATACTCGCGAATATGTTTTTGAAAAACGTGTACAACTATGTTTACATAGTCCATAAGTACCCATTCTCCATTTTCACTTCCTTCTACATGCCAAGGTTTGTCTTTTAATTCTTTAGATACAACTTTTTGAATAGAATTAGTAATCGCATTAACTTGTGTATTCGAGTTTCCATTACATATAACAAAGTAGTCACAAACTGTATTGTCAATTTCTCTTAAATCTAATATGTCAATATCAGCTCCTTTTACATCTTCGATTCCTTTTATAATATTTGCTAATAAATCGTCGTTACTTATATTTTTAGTACTCATTTAATTTTTTTATGTTTATGCAAAGTTATCATTTTTTGTCTTTATTTTTGAACCTTAACAAAAGATTAAATTTTTTCTTTGCTATTTTACTTAAATGAACTTAATCAAACTCAATGCCATAGAATCTACAAACTCATTTTTAAAAGAGTTGATTATGAATCAATATGTAGAAAATTTTACAATTGTAAGTACTTATAATCAAACTAAAGGAAAAGGACAGGTCGGATCGATTTGGGATTCTACACCTGGTAAGAACCTCACTTTTAGTGTTTTGATAAAAGATTTTGTTGTTGGAGCTTCATCAATGTTTATTTTAAATACATTGGTTTCTGTTAGTATAATTAAAGCACTAGAAAAATTTAAAATAAATAATTTATCTATTAAATGGCCAAACGACATTTTGTCAGAACAAAAAAAAATTGGTGGTGTTTTAGTTGAGAATATTTTTAGAGGTAACAACGAAATTGTTTCTATTGTAGGTATTGGTTTAAATGTAAATCAACTTCATTTTGAAAATTTGCCTCAAGCATCTTCGTTAGCAATATTAAATAATAGAGAATATGATAAAGATTTAATTTTATTAGAGATTCATAATCAGTTACAAAATCATTATAAAGAAATTCTAAATAATTTTAAGAAAGATTTTTGGGAAGAGTACCACTATTATTTATTTAAGAGGAATATTCCTTCAGTTTTTTTATCTGCTGATAATCATAAATTTATGGGAATTATTAAAGGTGTTTCAGAAATTGGTAAACTTCAAGTAATGTTAGAAAATGATGCAATCATTGAATTTGACCTAAAAGAAATTAAAATGTTATATTGATTTTACAAATCTTAAAATTGCGTAAAGCTTTGTTAAACTTATTTGAAAGTTTTTCTTTTTAAGTACATTTGTAATCGTTTTACTATTACTTCAATAAAATGGATAAAAAAATATACGCTTTCTTATTTTCTACACGCTTAATGGCAGTACTATTTATTGGATTTGCAATTGCAATGGCTTCGGGTACTTTTATTGAGAGTAAATATAATACTGAAACGGCAAGGATTCTTGTTTATAATGCATGGTGGTTTGAAGCCATCATGGTCTTTTTTGTAATTAATTTTTTTGGAAATATTCAAAAATATCAATTGTATAAAAAAGAGAAGTGGTCAACACTTTTAGTCCATTTGTCTTTTATTTTTATAATTGTTGGGGCCTTTATTACTAGATATATAAGTTATGAGGGGCTAATGCCAATTAGAGAAGGCGCAACAGAAAATGTTTTCTATTCAGATAAAACTTTTGTTACGGCATTTGTAGATGGAGACTATAAAGGACAAATGAAACGAAAAACACTTGAGCATAACCAATATTTTTCTCAAGCAACAAGCAACAATTTTACAATTAAAGATGAATTTAATACAATTCCTTTTGAAATTGAATATGTTGATTTTATAATGAATGCGAGTGAAACAGTGAAACCTTCTGAAAACGGAATTCAATATTTTAAAATGGTTGAGTCTGGAGACGGAACACGTCATGAACATTATTTAAAAGAAGGTGAAGTTCAAAATATACATAATGTACTTTTCGCTTTTAATAAGTTTACAGAGGGAGCTATTAATATTTCAAATGTTGAAGGAGCATATTTAATTCAAACTCCATTTGAAGGAACTTTCATGCGAATGGCAGATAAAATGCAAGGCGGAGTAGTGAAAGATTCTATACAACCTTTAATGCTTCGTTCCTTGTATAATATTGGAGGTTCTCAATTTGTTTTTCCCGAGCCTGCTGTTAAAGGTGAGATTACTTATAAATCAAATGATGATTATAAAGACCAACAAACAGATGATGCATTAGTAGTAAAAGTTAAAAGTCAAGGTTTAGAAGAGATTTTAACACTTGTTGGGTCAAAAGGAAAGCAAGGAAAGCCTCAATCAGTTAAATTAGGTAATCTAGAATTTACTTTATTTTTTGGAAGTAAAGTATATAGCTTACCTTTTAGTATAAAAGTTGATGATTTTATTGCAGATAAATATCCAGGTACAGAAAAAAGTTATGCTTCTTTTAAAAGTAAGTTAGAGATTATTGATACTGAAAACAACAATACTTTTAAAGATAGTGTTTTTATGAATAATATTTTAGATTACAGAGGCTTTAGATTTTTTCAAGCTTCATTTGATCAAGATGAAAAAGGAACTGTTTTATCTGTGAGTCATGATGCTGTAGGAACTTGGGTAACTTATATAGGATATTTCTTATTGTATTTTGCTTTAATGGTTATTTTGTTTGATAAAAATACTCGTTTTGGTGATTTAAAAAGAAAATTAGATAGAGTTAAAGCAAAAAAAGAAAGTTTATTTATTTTATTGTTTTTCTTTTCATTTAATGGTTTTTCTCAAGAGCATAATCATGTAGTAGATAATGTTGCTAAATCGAAAGAAATAATTGAAAAATATAAAGTTTCTGAAGAGCATGCTGCAAAATTTGGTTATACCGTTATTCAAGATGCCGGAGGAAGAATGAAACCTATAAACACTTTTTCATCTGAATTATTAAGGAAAGTTTCAAAAAGTGATACTTATGAAGGGATGAATGCTGATCAGGTTTTTATTTCTATGACTCAGTTTCCTAGATATTGGTATAATATTCCTATTGTTTATTTAAAAAGAGGAAATGATAGTTTAAGAAAAATTGTAGGTGTTGATAAAGAGGCTAAGTTCGCAGCCCTTGCAGATTTCTTTGATGAAAAAGGAAATTATAAGTTATCATCTTATTTAGAAAAAGCATTTAAAGCTATTGTTCCAAGTAATTTTGAAAAAGATTTTATTGAAACTGATAAAAAAGTTAATCTTTTATATGATGCTTTAAGTGGTCAAATATTACGCGTTTACCCAATTCCAAATGACCCAACAAATAAATGGGTTTCATTTCTAGAATTGAATGAACCAACAGGTACGGACTTAGATAATATAAAAAATTTAATCCCTTATTACTTGGATGCTGTTTCTAAATCTACTGAAACCAAAAACTATAATACTCCCGACTCTTTATTGGTTGGTTTAGAGCGCTACCAAAAAATGTATGGAGGCAAAGTAATGCCTTCTGAGAGTAAAGTAAAAGCAGAAGTAACGTATAATAAATATGATGTTTTTAAGAAGTTGTATTATTTATATATGATTGCAGGTGTTTTAATGTTGATTTTTACAATAATTCAGTTGTTTTCAAATGCGTCTTTAATAAAAAAATCGGTTAAATTTTTTCATATACTAATAGGTGTTTTCTTTGGTTTACATACTTTAGGATTAATTGCAAGGTGGTATATTTCTGGTCATGCTCCATGGAGTGATGCTTATGAGAGTATGATTTATGTAGGTTGGGCAACTATGTTTTTTGGTTTAGCTTTTGGAAGAAAATCACAGCTTACAGTAGCTTCTACTGCATTTGTTGCCTCTATGATTTTAATGATTGCTCATTGGAATTGGATGGATCCTGCAATTGCAAATTTAGTTCCTGTTTTAAATTCATATTGGTTAATGATTCACGTTGCAGTAATTGTTGCAAGTTATGGTCCGTTTACTCTAGGAATGATATTAGGTTTAGTTGCTTTATTGTTAATTATTTTTACAAATGAATCTAACAAGAAAAAAATGAAATTAGCAATTGATGAAATTAGTTATATAAATGAAATGGCAATTACTGTTGGTTTAGTAATGCTTACCATTGGAAACTTTCTTGGAGGACAATGGGCAAATGAAAGTTGGGGGCGTTATTGGGGTTGGGATCCAAAAGAAACATGGGCTTTAATTAGTATTATGGTTTATGCCTTTGTGATCCATGCTCGTTTTGTGCCTGGACTAAGAAGCAAATGGATATATAATGTAATGAGTGTTTTTGCTTTTTACTCAATTTTAATGACTTACTTTGGAGTGAATTTTTACTTAACAGGTTTACATTCTTATGCAAGTGGAGACAAAGTTGTTACACCTAGTTTTATATACTATTCTGTTGCAACAGTAGTCTTACTAAGTATTGTCTCTTATTTTAAATACAAGAAATTTTATAAGAAATAAAAAAAAGGAGCTTAAAGCTCCTTTTTTTCTTTCATTACTTCTTCAATTATTTTATTTATTTTATTTTTCTTTTTTTCGTCGGTATTATTAAAAGCTCTATTTTTTAAAATCTCTCGTTTTTCTTTATGCTTCATATATGTATAATGATGTTGAATAGTATTAATAAAGCTCAATATCATTCCAATACCTATAACAATATATAAAACAGTAAATAGTTTCCCTTCATCAGTTTGAGGAGAGAAATCTCCATATCCTATTGTTGTTAATGTAACTACTGAAAAATAGAAAGAATCAATATAACTCCAGCCTTCTATGTAGTGATACACAAATGTTCCAGAGAAAATTATTAATATAGTGGTAATTAATAAATCTCTATATTCATCATCTTTTAAAAATGAAATTAGCGTTCTTATAAAAAACATATTTATTACTTTGTTTAGTGCTAAATTAAGTAATTTAATTTAGATTTAAGATTTGTTTATTAGAATTTAAAATTCAAATGAATTAACTTTGAGAAAAACACTTAAATATGAAAAATATCTTTAGATTATTTGCTTTTGCACTTACAGTTATTGGTTGTAAACAACAGGAAAGTTTAAACAAAAATTTAGTTACAAATAATAACAATACAACTATGGAAAGAGCTTCGATTCATCAATTCAAAGTACAAGATTTAGAAGGAAATGAATTTGATTTTAATACCTTAAAAGGTAAAAGACTAATGGTGGTAAATACGGCTTCTAAGTGTGGACTAACTCCTCAATATAAGGACTTACAAGCAATTTATGACAAGTATAAATCAGAAAATTTTGTAATAGTTGGTTTCCCAGCTAACGATTTTATGAGTCAAGAACCAGGAACAAATGATGAAATTGCCACTTTTTGTGAAAGAAATTACGGTGTCACATTTCCTATGATGAATAAAATTTCAGTAAAAGGAAAAGAGATGCACCCAATTTACCAATTTTTAACTCAAAAAGCTAAAAACGGAGTTGCAGATAGTAATGTAGAATGGAATTTTCAGAAATACCTTTTAAATGAAGAAGGTCAGTTAGATATGATCATTTCTCCAAGAACTATACCAACGGATCCAAAGGTTATCAATTGGATTGAAGGAAAATAATTATTTTAAAATTAATTGCATAAAAACCGAATCTAACCATCGGTCAAATTTGTAACCTGATTCTTTAATAATTCCAACGGTTTTAAATCCGTATTTTTCATGAAACTTCACACTACCTTGGTTTTCCGAATCTATAACGGCAATCATAGTGTGAAGTTTTTGTTTTTTTGCAATTTTGATAAGTTCTTCCATGATTAAATGTCCAATTTTCATTCCTTGGAAGTCCTTATTAACATATACTGAATGTTCAACAGTGTATTTGTATGCTTCTCTAAAACGGAATTCACTATAATAGCCAAAGCCAACTATTTTTTCGTTTAAAACAGCTACAATAACAGGGAAATTTTTGTCAATTTTCTCTTTTAATATTTCAGTTTGCTGTTCTAAAGTTCTTATATTATAATCATATAGAGCCGTAGAATTTAAAATATTGAAATTGATGACTTTTAAAATAGCTTTAGCATCAATTTCTTTATATGGTCTTATTAAAATTTTCATTTAAAACAATTTTGAGTTGTAAATGTATTAAAACCTTTGCAACTTTGTATCTTTACAACTTAGTAAATATAAAATGATTTATCCAGAAATTCCTTTAGCGCAAAGTGTCATAGAAATTTGTAAAGCTAAAGGTGTAGAACATATAATTATTTCTCCAGGCTCAAGAAACGCTCCATTAACAATAGGATTTGCTAATAATTCAAACTTTAAATGTTATAGTATTGTTGATGAACGATGTGCTGCTTTTTTTGCACTAGGAATTGCCCAACAAATTAATAAACCAGTTGCAGTTGTTTGTACTTCGGGTTCTGCTTTGTTAAATTATTATCCGGCTGTAGCTGAAGCATTTTATAGTCAAATTCCACTTGTAGTTATCAGTGCAGACAGGCCACATGATAAAATTGATATTGGCGACGGACAAACCATTCGCCAAGAAAATGTTTTTGCAAATCACATTTTATACAATGCTAATTTACACGAAATAACTTCACCTGAAAATGACATAAAAATCAATGAAGCTCTAAATATTTCGATGACCAATAAAGGTCCGGTTCATATTAACGTTCCTTTTGAAGAACCTTTATATAGTACTGTAAATGAATTAAATGTTGTTCCTAAAATTATTCCAGTTGTAGAAAAAAAAATAAATTTTGATATAACTGAAGAATTTATTTCAAAATGGAATTCAGCTTCCAAAAAACTTATTTTAGTTGGAGAATTAAAGCCAAATTACATTGACAGTTTTGTAATTGAACAATTGGCAAAAGACGAATCGGTTATTGTTATGACAGAAACTACTTCAAATCTTCATAATGAGAACTTTATTTCAAATATTGATGCTATAATTACTCCGTTTACTACTGAATATTTTGAGCGTTTTAAGCCTCAAATCTTAGTCACCTTTGGAGGAATGGTAGTTTCTAAAAGAGTAAAAGCTTTTTTAAGAAAGTATCAACCCAACGAGCATTGGCATATTGATGAATTAAGAGCCTATGATACTTATGGTTGTTTGACAAATCATTTTAAAACAAATGCAAACGAGTTTTTTACTAAATTGTATTTAAAATGTAATTTTACTTCGAGTTCTTACGTAAAAGAAATGTCTGATATAATAGCCTTGCGAAAGTTAAAGCATAACGAATATCTTGCTACAGTTCCTTTTTCTGATTTTAGTGTTTTTGCATTAATTGCAAATCAGCTTCAAGAAAACATTAATTTACAAATTAGTAACAGCTCTGCTATTCGATATTTACAGTTATTCGATATAAACGAAAACATTGAAGTATATTGTAATAGAGGAACAAGTGGAATTGATGGAAGTACTTCAACTGCTATTGGTGCTGCTGTAACTTCTGAGAAGCAAACTCTTTTAATTACAGGCGATATTGGCTTTTTTTACGATAGTA
>CAZLGK010000043.1:0-12481 GCA_964559365.1 uncultured Flavobacterium sp. | reverse complement strand
CTTGCAAATGAAGAAGCAAACAAGATTGTACATACAATTAACGATTTAAATAATTTTGTAATTTTCATAATATGAGTTTTTAAATTTTTAGATAATTCAAAATTCATAAAAATAAGGTTTAAACGAAATAGGGCATTTGCCTTATTTTAATAAAAAACAACAAAAGGCAATTGATTTTGAAGGGATTGTATTTTTTGATTAAGATTTTTTAGAAATTTTTGATGACTTTCAGAATTTGGATTAAAAGACCTGTGCGATAATCCTTTTTGAATTGTTTCAACCTCATCCATAATATCAAAAGAAGCTTCAGATATAAAATTTTCCTTAAATCTTTTCCAAATATAATCTATAGCTACTTTAGTTGGATGTAACATATCTTCGGAATAGAAACGATAATCTCGTAACTCATCCATCATAATCTCATAGCTTGGAAAATAATTAGTAATGAATAATTGATGTTTAGTAATACTATGAATAGCCGAAATTAAATGTGCTTTACTTAATGTGTTTTCTATAAAACCATCTTTTATGTGACGAACAGGCGAAACAGTGAAAATAAAATTACAATTTGGATTAACTTTTTGAATTAATGCTATTGTGTTTTGAATTGATTTCTCAATAGTTTCAATCGAAAGTAATTCTTTTTTAAATTGTTTATGTGGCACTTTATGACAATTGGCAACTACTTCGTTAGTTTCCAAATTTCGATAGACCCATGAAGTTCCAAGTGTAATGATAAAGTGAGTTGAATCTTTTATTTGGTTATGAATTGATTCAACCAATTGATTCAAAATATTTAAAAAATCTTCTTTGTTAGGATTAGACAATTCAGAATGCACTTCATAAGAATGCCATAAATCGTTATGAAAAAAAATGTCTTTTTCCGTGAATTCAATTTTACGAACAATTCGGTTAACTATTTTTTCGATTGAAACCGGATTAAAAATAATTCCGAAAGGACTTACAGTATTCTGAAATTTAAAATAATTAAACTTTTCTCCCATATTTTCTGCAAAGCAAGATCCTAATGACATAATTTTAGAATTATAATCTATTGGAACATTACTTTTAGGAATTGTAATTTTTGTTGTAAACTGCAAGTGTGAAAGTTTTAAGTCCAAATTTAATTTAGTTTTACTAAAAAAACTACTATTTTTAATTTTCATTTAGATTTAAAACCAAAAGATGATCGAAAAAAAATACATTGACCCAAATGAAGGGTTTTCTCAAACTGTAGTTGTAACAACAGGCAATTACAAAACTTTATATATTTCTGGCCAAATTGGTAATGGAAAAAATTTAGAAGAACAAACTATCGCAACTTTTCAAAACATAGGAAATCAACTAAAACAATGTAACGCAACTTTTAAAGATGTTGTAAAAATGAACACCTATATTGTTAATTTTAATCCTGAAATAGATTTGCCTATTTTTAGAAAAATTAGAAAAGAGTTTTTAGGTAATGAAAACTACCCTGCAAGTACTTTAGTAGGAATTGAGGCTTTAGGTAAAAAAGAATGGCTTATTGAAATTGAAGCTATTGCGGTAATTGAATAAAAAAAAGCTCTGAATCAGTTCAGAGCTTTTTTTATTTAAATCAATGTTTAAATTTCTTACTTCACAAAATCAATCGCTTTTTCTAAAGCTTCCTTAATTCCAGCAACATTTTTACCTCCAGCAGTTGCGAAGAATGGTTGTCCTCCACCTCCACCTTGAATGTATTTTCCTAATTCACGAACTACTTGCCCTGCATTTAATTCTTTTGCTTCTACTATTTCTTTAGAAATGTAGCACATCAACATTGGTTTGTCATCAGTTGCAGTTGCGAAAACTAAGAATAAATTGGTTTCGTTATTTCCTAATTCGTAAGCTAAATCTTTTGCGCCATTCGCATCTAAATCGACTTGCGTTGCTAAGAATTTAACGCCATTTATTTCTTGAATTTGAGTTACCAAATCACCTTTTAAGCCTTTTGCTTTTTCTTTTAACAATTGCTCTACTTGTTTCTTCAATTTCGCATTTTCATCTTGCAATGAAACTACCGCCTTGATTGTATCTTGAGGATTTTTCAAAGTTTCCTTAATCTCTGCTAACGTATTTTCTTGGCTAGTAAAATAATCTTTCACAGCATCACCTGTTATGGCTTCAATACGACGAATTCCTGCTGCAACGGCACCTTCAGAAATTATTTTGAAAGACCAAATATTTGCTGTATTTTGAACATGAATTCCACCGCAAAGTTCCATTGAATCTCCGAATTTTATGGCACGAACATTATCACCATATTTTTCTCCAAATAAAGCCATTGCTCCTTCATCTAAAGCTAGCTGAATAGGAATACTTCTTCTTTCAATTAAAGGCAATTGCTCTTGAATTCTTTGGTTTACAAAATTTTCCACTTGCTTGATTTCTTCATCTGTTACTTTAGAAAAATGAGAAAAATCAAAACGCAAGTAATTTGGATTAACCAACGAACCTTTTTGTTCTACATGCGTTCCTAAAATCGTTCTCAAAGCCAAATGCATCAAATGCGTAGCCGAGTGATTTTTAGAAGAAGCTGTTCTTAAATCTATATTTACTTTAGCCATAAAACTAGCTGAAAGATTTTCAGGTAATTTTTTAGCAATATGTAATATTAAATTATTTTCTTTTTTAGTATCAATGATCTCAATAGACTCATTTGCTGAAACTAAAGTTCCTTTATCGCCCACTTGTCCACCACCTTCTGGATAAAACGGAGTCGCATCTAAAACGATTTGGTATAAAACTCCATCTTTTTTAGAATCTACTTTACGAATACGAGTGATTTTAACTTCGTTTTCTGTTTGGTCGTAACCTACAAAAGTTTCTGTATTTCCTTCAACTAAAATCTTCCAATCGTCTGTTGAAACTTCAGAAGCAGCACGAGAACGGTTTTTTTGTTCTTGCATGGCTTTTTCAAAACCAGCTTCATCTAAATCAAAACCTCTTTCTCTTAAAATTAGAGCTGTTAAATCTATAGGGAAACCAAAAGTATCATATAATTCAAATGCTTTTGCGCCATCCACTTGTTTGCCTTTTGTATCAGCAATTACATTATCTAATAATTGTAATCCTTGATCTAAAGTTCTTAAAAAAGAAACTTCTTCTTCACGAATTACATTGGTTACTAAATCTTGTTGTGATTTAATTTCAGGGAAAAATTCTCCCATTTGATTAGCCAAAACATCAACCAATTGATAAATGAAAGGTTCTTTGGTTCCTAAAAATGTAAATCCATAACGAATTGCACGACGCAAAATTCTACGAATAACATAACCAGCTCCATTGTTTGAAGGTAATTGTCCGTCTGCAATAGCAAAAGCCACAGCACGAACGTGATCTACAATTACACGAATAGCGATGTTGGTTTTATTTTGCTCTTCTGAAATGTTTTTTACTTCGTTTGAAGTATATTTTAAACCAGTGATTTGTTCAACTTTTTCAATTAGTGGTGTAAAAACATCTGTGTCGTAATTAGATGTTACATCTTGCATTGCCATACACAATCGCTCAAATCCCATTCCGGTATCTACGTGTTGTGCAGGTAACTTTTCTAAAGAACCATCTGCTTTACGGTTGAATTCCATAAAGACGTTGTTCCAAATTTCCACTACTTGCGGATGGTCTTCGTTTACTAATGAAAAACCTGAAACTTTTGCACGCTCATCATCAGAACGTAAATCGATATGAATTTCTGAACATGGTCCACAAGGACCTTGATCGCCCATTTCCCAGAAATTATCTTTTTTATTTCCTTTAATGATTCGGTCTTCGCTCACAAATTGTTTCCATAAGTCGAATGCTTCTTGATCAAAAGGTACATTTTCTGAAGGGTTTCCTTCAAAAACAGAAACATATAAACGGTCTTTGTCTAATTTCAATACTTCTGTCAAAAACTCCCAAGCCCATGAAATAGCTTCTTTCTTAAAATAATCTCCAAAAGACCAGTTTCCAAGCATTTCAAACATGGTATGATGATATGTATCAAAACCAACATCTTCTAGATCATTATGTTTTCCTGAAACACGAAGACATTTTTGTGTATCAGCAATTCTATTACTCTTAGGAATGGCGTTTCCTAAAAAATATTCTTTGAACTGAGCCATTCCTGAGTTGTTAAACATCAAAGTTGGATCGTCTTTTAAAACGATTGGCGCAGAAGGAACGATTAAATGTCCTTTGCTTTCAAAGAATTGAAGAAAATGCTTACGAATGTCTTGTGATTTCATCTTTACTTTTTTGATTTCATTTTGACAACTTTTAAAGTCGTCAAATGTATATTTATATTTTACAAGGTTAGTTTACAAACAAAAAGTTTCACATTAAATAATAGTATAAAACGTAACATTTATTAAATTTGTTCGTATAACCATTGTAAACCAATTTTAACTGGTGCAAAAATAGTAATTTTAGAACATGTCTAAAGTAAAATATTATTACGATGCTGAAAATTTAGCATATAAACGTATAAAACCTCAAAAACGTAAAAAGTTTGCTTACATTTTCCTGTTTTTATTATCATCATTATTGTTTGGTTTTTTATGTTTAGTGCTTTTAATAAACACTCCATATTTTGAAACTCCAAAAGACAAATTACTTACTGGTGAATTAGAATCTATGAAATTAAACTATAAATTATTAAATCGTAAGATGGATTTAATGACAGATGTTTTAACAGCAATAGAGGAAAGAGATAATAATATTTATAGAATTTACTTTAATACTTCCCCAATTCCTAACGAACAAAGAAAAGAAGGATTTGGAGGAACTAATAGATATAAAGATTTAGAAGGGTTTGATAATTCAGAATTAGTTATAAATACCAATAAAAAAGTTGACATACTTACTAAAGAGCTCGTGATTCAATCAAAATCATTAGACGAAATTGTTGAATTAGCGAAGAAAAAAGAAAAACTTTTAGCAGCTATTCCAGCTATTCAGCCTGTAAAAAATGAGGATTTAAAAAGAATGGCTTCTGGTTTTGGCTATAGAAGTGATCCTTTTACAAAAATTAGAAAGTTTCATTACGGTATGGATTTTACTGCAAAAACAGGAACGCCAATTTACGCAACAGGAGACGGAGTTGTTTTAAAAGCAGATAATTCGCTTTCTGGATATGGAAATCATATTGAAATCAATCATGGATATGGCTACGTAACTTTATATGCTCATTTAAGTAAATACAATTGCAGACCTGGTCAGAAAGTTAAAAGAGGTGATGTCATTGGATATGTAGGAAGTACTGGTCGAAGTGAAGCTCCACATTTACATTATGAAGTTATTAAAGGAAAAGAAAAAATAAATCCACTGAATTTTTATTATGGAAGTATTTCCGCTAAAGAATATATTGAAATTACAAAACTAGCAAATCAAGAAAACCAATCGTTAGACTAATGCATTTAGAGTTACCAGAAAAAAGATACTACAGCATTGGTGAAGTTGCCAAAGCATTTGATGTTAATGCATCATTGATACGTTTTTGGGAAAAAGAATTTGACATCATTAAACCTAAAAAAAATGCAAAAGGGGATCGAAAATTCACCCCTGATGACGTTAAAAACCTTCAACTTATTTTTCATTTGGTTAAGGAAAGAGGTTTTACGCTTGAAGGAGCAAAAATTCATTTGAAAGAAAGCCAAAAGAAAACATTAGACAAATTTGAAATTATTAGAAAATTAGAAACTATAAAATCACAATTAACAAACCTTAAAAATCAACTTTAAAAAATTAAACTTATGAAAAAATTCTTACCGTGGATAATTGTTGCAGTAATTGTACTTGGAATATATAGTTGGGCAACTGGCATATACAACAATGCTATGAAATACGAGCAAGATGTTAAAGAAGCTTGGGGAAATGTAAATACTTCATACCAAAGAAGAAATGACTTAATTGGAAATTTAGTTAAAACCGTTAAAGGAGCAGCTGACTTTGAAAAGTCAACTCTAGAAGCTGTAGTAAATGCAAGAGCAAAAGCTACCGCTACTACAATAGATCCTACAAATATTACTCCAGATCAATTAGCACAATTTAACAAAGCGCAAGGAGGTTTAAGTTCAGCTTTATCTCGTTTATTAGTAACTGTAGAAAAATATCCAGACTTAAAAGCTACTCAAAGCTTTTTAAAACTACAAGACGAATTAGCTAGTACAGAAAATCAGATTTTAACAGCTAGAACTCGTTTTAACGAAGCTGTAAAACCATACAACAATAACATCTTAACATTTCCAAGAAATATAATTGCCGGATTTTTTGGACTTAAAGAGAAACCATTTTTTGAAGCAGTTGAGGGAGCTGATGTAGCACCAAACGTAGAATTTGATTTTGGTAACAATACAGAAGATTCAAAATAATGTCTAAAACCGAAGATTTCTTAACCAAAGAAGAAGAACAAGAAATTGTTCAAGCTATAGTTACAGCCGAAAAAAACACTTCGGGAGAGATTCGTGTACACATTGAAGAAACATCAGAAAAACCTCCTATCGAAAGAGCTAAGGAGGTTTTTTCTACACTTGAAATGTATAAAACAGAAGCCAGAAATGGCGTGTTATTTTATATAGGAGTTGCCAACAAAGGCTTTGCTATTTTAGGTGACGAAGGAATTAACAATGTTGTAGAAAGCGACTTTTGGGATTGTACAAAAGACCTTGTTTTAGAACATTTTAAAAATAAAGAATTTAAGAAAGGTTTAGTTGAAGGCGTCTTAAGAGCAGGAGAAAAATTAAAACATTATTTCCCATATCAATCAGACGACACCAACGAACTTTCTAATGAAATATCAAAAGGATAATGGCAAACTTAGTTTTTAAATTAATTCGTTTTTTTCTAATTCTAACAACTCTGTTATTTCATTATATTGGCTTTTCTCAATTCAATATTCCTGATGTTCCAAAGTTTCAAACAAGCGTCTATGACTATGCAAACATTTTATCTGCTTCAGAAAAACAACAGCTTGAAGAGAAGTTAATTCATTTTTCCGATTCAACTACCACACAAATTGTTGTTATTACTATTGAAAGCTTAAAAGGTGAAGATATTGGAATTCTTACTCCTAAGTGGGGACACAAATGGGGAATTGGAGGAACTGAAGAAAATGACAATGGTGTAGTCATCTTATTAGCTAAAGAAGAACGAAAAATATGGATTTCGCCCGGTTATGGCTTAGAACAATATTTATCTGCAGGAATAACTGGTGAAATTGTTCGAGATATTATTGTTCCTGAATTTAAAGCCGGAAGTTATTATAATGGACTAAATGCCGGTACAGATGCTATTTTTGAAGTTATTAAGGGGACTTACAAAGGAACTCGCAAACAAAACAATAAAGGAAGTGGAATTCCTATTTTCATTTTCATTTTCTTTATAATTATACTTGTCATTTTAATTTCAAAAAATAAAGGAAACGGTAACAACAATGGAACAGGTGGTTTTGGCGGTCCTAGCCTAATGGATGTAATTATCTTAAGTAGCCTTGGTCGTGTAAATGGTGGAGGAAGTTTTGGAGGCGGTTCGTCTGGTGGTGGTTTTGGAGGCGGAGGCTTCGGTGGTGGTTTTGGCGGCGGAGGTTTCTCTGGTGGTGGAGCTGGCGGGAGTTGGTAGTAAAATAGAACAAAAATAATTTTAAAAAAACTCGTTAGAAAATCTAACGAGTTTTTTGCAATTAGTCAAAATAAAAGGAGTTTTCATTTTTTTTCTTCCCTCCAAACTTTTCTAATTTATAAGTCAGGGAGAACATTGCATATTGCTGTAAAACTGTATTCTCAGCATCAGTAATTGCTGTTGGTGTAATTGTTCTGGTGGCGCTTACATTTTGATTTAACACATCATATACTTTCACTTTTGCTAATAATTTATCATGGAAGAAATTATACCCTAAACTTAAATTCCATAAGTAAAAATCTTTTTGAAATCCATCTGCAATATTTGAATTATAATTATAACCGAAATCACTACCTAAAACCACTTTTTTAGGCCAATATGTTGTAATTTCTAATTTAGCACTATGTAAAAAATTATTTG
Source organism: uncultured Flavobacterium sp. (assembly GCA_964559365.1). GTDB lineage: Bacteria > Bacteroidota > Bacteroidia > Flavobacteriales > Flavobacteriaceae > Flavobacterium. The sequence continues at coordinate 4,441 of CAZLGK010000043.1, read as the reverse complement.
CATTATCAATTAGATAATTAGTAAAATCATTTGTAATGTAAGTATATTTATAAGATGGATTTATTGTAATCAATTCATCAATTATCCATGAAACATTGGCTCTAGGATTTATAGTTAGTCCTTTAGATTCAAATAAAGTTGCATTTGTAAGTCCTTGATTATAATCATAGCTTAATTGCATACCAAAACCATATTTAAAAGTTCTACTTTCCTTTTTTAATGACTTATTAAAACTAAAACCAACATAAGTGTTATAAGCTCTATCTATATTTTGAAATGTAGTAGAAGCCTTAAAGTCTGAATCATAAGTTGTCGAAACTACAATTTGATTCACATCATAATCTCCACCTGCATAAGCATAAAAACCACTTCGAGTAGGATAATCATAATTATTAAAATTCATATAAATTGAATAATTTTCATTTGGTTTTAAATCAGCATTACCAATAAGCGTATTTAAAGGGTTTGAAAGATTTTCAAAAGGTAAAATTTGATTAGCAGTAGGTAAGTTTACCTGATATGAGTAATAACTATAAATTGATTTAGATTTCCCTAATGTAATACTTAAATATCCGTTCATTTTAGGATATATATATTTTTTATTTATATCTATTACATTTGACAAATAATTAGATTGATTATTAAAATTAATAATTTCAGTTCCCATTGAAATACTACCTCTTATTTTCTTTTTTCTAATACTAATTCCAACCATTGGCGTAACAGAAGATGTACTTGAAAAAATATCATTAGACAAAATATCGTTAAAAGAATTATACTCATTTAATGCAATGTCAAAATCAAATGTAGCTCTTGTATCTCTAGATTCTTTATAACTATAAATAGTTTTAAAGTTAAATACTAGAGAATCTCTTAAAGGCTCCGAATAACCTATTTCTGCTCTAAAACTATCTTTCTTAGAATTATCGGCCCTATACTGATCTCTATCATCATTTAAATTACCTGATTGTAAAAATGTAGTCGTAGTTTTTGTAAATAAATCTGAATTATTTCTAGTATTTTCGTTGTTAAACGATAAGCTAACACCTCTTCCTTTTTTCTTTAATGCTTTATAAAAATAAATATTATTTTTAAATGTATTATTTTCACTTGACCAATTATTATCAGTTGTATTTTCGTTTAAAGCAGTTCCTACCTCATCAAATGTTGCGTCTAAACCTGAGTTTATATTCTTAATATCGTTTTTAGAAAAACTTGGGCTTATATAGAGGGTTGTAGTAGAGTCTAATTTTATTTCAAAATCCATTGCTATATTATGACCATTGCTAATTGACTTTGTTTTAGACTCAGCAAGTGTATTTGTATTTCCTGTTGGTAATAAATTAATTCGATTTGTTCTATTAATATTATTAGATTCCGCATTAGAAAAATAGTAACTTCCATTAGGACTTATTTTATTCTTAGCCCATTCATCTGAATAATTTACTCCTATCATATTAGAAGTTGTAATTCCGTTGTTACCGCCAAACTGCATTCCATTTACACCAAAACTTCCATTATCATTAACCCAAATAGAACTATTCCTTCCTCCTCCCATATTATCAAATATTTCATCCATTGAAAAACCTATAGAATTAATATTATTCGATGAACCTAATACACTAATTTTTTGAACATCTTTGAAGTAATTAAAAAGCAAACTGGACTCATATCTATCATCTGAACCATAACCCGCAGTAGCTTTACCAAACATTCCTTTATTTTTATCTTCTTGAATGGTTAAGTTTATGGTTTTTTCATTTGATGTTGAATCTTGGCCGGAAAGTTCTTCTTCTTTTGTTTTTGTATCGGAAACTTGAACTTTTTCGATCATATCTGCTGGTAAATTTTGAGTTGCAATTTTACCATCTTTACCAAAAAAAGGTTTACCGTTAACTAAAATATTATTTACTTCTTTTCCGTTTACAGTAATTTTCCCATCTTCATCAATTTCAACTCCAGGTAACTGTTTAAGTAATGCTTCCACATTAGCGTCTGGACGAACTTTAAAAGATGATGCATTAAATTCTAGAGTATCATTTTTAATTGTTATTGGTGGAGCTTCAGATTTTACCACAATTTCATTTAGTGTGCTAATATTCTCTGATAGTCTTATAAATCCAAAGTCTTTATCTTCGTTAATAGTTTCAAAATTTTCTGAATAATCTAAATATCCAATATATGAGATTTTAAAAACTACTGGGTTTTCATTTCTTTTAGTATTTATTTCAAAATTACCATTTCTGTCAGAAATCGTATAATCCAAAACAGCGTCAGTACTTAACGATTTTAAATAAATTGTTGCTGATTCTAATGGAATAGATGTTTCTTTATCAATGATTTTTCCCTTTATTGAAACCAAATTCTGACTATAACTTAAAGTAAAAAAAGATAGAAATAAAACAAAAGCTATTTTTTTAAACATAATATTTAAATTTTATTATTTTTTAATAAACAACGAATTAAAAAAAATATTGTGTAAATAAAAATTTTCTTACGAAAAATTTAACTTCTAGTAATAAAAAAACCGAAGTTAAGACTTCGGTTTTCACTATTATTTTTGTCTAAAGTACACATCAATTGGTACTCCACTAAAATTATAATTTTCTCTTAATTGGTTTTCAATAAATCGCTTATAAGGATCTTTTACATATTGTGGCAAGTTCGCAAAGAAAACAAACTGAGGTGTAGCCGTTGGCAATTGCATACAGTATTTAATTTTTACATATTTACCTTTTAATGCAGGTGGTGGCATACGCTCAATGATAGGCAACATTGTATCGTTAAACTTAGAAGTTGGTATACGTTGTTTTCTATTCTCAAAAACTTCAACTGCAGCTTCTAATGCTTTTAATAATCGTTGTTTTGTAAGCGCAGAAACGAATAAAATTGGCACATCTGTAAAAGGTTTTAACTCTTCGCGAATACGTGCTTCATATTCTTTAGTAGACATGGTATCTTTTTCAATTAAATCCCATTTGTTTACTAAAATTACAATGCCTTTTCTATTTTTTTCTGCCAACCAGAAAATACTTTGATCTTGTCCTTCGAATCCTCTAGTAGCATCTATCATTAAAATACAAACATCACTATGTTCAATTGCTCTTACAGAACGCATTACAGAGTAAAATTCTAAATCTTCTTTCACTTTAGCTTTTCTACGAATTCCAGCTGTATCAACTAATTTAAATTCAAATCCAAAACGATTATAAGTGGTATCAATTGCATCACGAGTTGTCCCTGCAATATCTGTAACCACAAAACGCTCTTCTCCAATTAATGCATTGATAAAAGATGATTTTCCAGCATTAGGACGACCAACAACTGTAAAACGAGGTAATGGATTTTCTTCAACAATTGCTTCTGGCAATTCCGGCAAAGCATCTACAAGAGCATCTAATAAATCTCCTGTTCCACTTCCGCTCATACCAGCAATTGTATAATATTCACCTAAACCTAAGTTATAAAATTCAACAGCGTCTTTTTCACGCATTGCATTATCTACTTTATTTACAGCAATTAAAATAGGTTTTGTTACTTTTCTAAGAAGTTTCGCAACTTCCGAATCCATAGGAGTAATTCCTTCTTCAACATCAACCATAAAAATGATCGCATCTGCTTCATCGATAGCCAGTTCGACCTGACGTCGAATTTCGCCTTCAAAAACATCATCAGAACCTTTAATATAACCTCCGGTATCAATTACTGAAAACTCCTTTCCATTCCACTCACTCTTTCCGTAATTTCTATCACGCGTAACCCCACTAACCGAATCTACAATCGCATCTCTACGTTGAATTAATCGATTAAACAAGGTTGACTTACCAACATTTGGCCTTCCTACAATGGCAACAATATTATTCATATTCCTATTTTTGAATTTGCAAAAGTACAATTTTTTTTGGAGCTTTTTTAGGTATACGGCACAACAGTTTAATTTCAGAAGATTTTAGCTTGTTTTGAATCTAATTCAGAATAAATATTATTTAACAATTGTTAAAATTTTATATATTAGCTAATAAATATTAAAAAATGGAAGTAGAAAACAACATTGTCTTAAGACCTAGGTTTAATAAAGATATTGCCTTAACTGCAGAGGCTATTTTAGAAAACGCTAAAAGATTAAAAGATGAAGTTAAAGAAGATTATCGTATTAAAATTTCTGATAATCATATTTTCTTTTTTATAACACTTGCTAAACGAAAATATTATTCTCCACACTTACATGTTGAACTAATAGAAAATGAAGATAAAACCACTCAAATAAAAGGATTATTTGGTCCAGACCAAACAGTATGGACTTTTTTTATGTTTCTCCATTTTATAATTGCTGGTGTGTTTTTAATATTCTCTATGATTGCTTATTCTCATTGGCGACTAAAACAGTCTACAACTATAGATTTTATTATAATGGGATTAATGGTTGTTTTTTGGTTTGCTT
>CAZLGK010000042.1:2403-12638 GCA_964559365.1 uncultured Flavobacterium sp. | reverse complement strand
AATATGCCCAAGCCTTTCGCTTCTAATTATTCCCCCAATCTATTTTTCTAGAAAAGTACATTACACTTCCTAATATTAGGAACAAACCAATACTTCCAACCAGTAATGCGTAGTTTTCTAATTGTATGATTACAAAGATAAAACTGTATAAAACCGTTAGTGCTGTTCCAATAAACAATGGAAATTTAATGTTTTTTAAGATAGAAATTGAGTATAAAATAAGCATTATTATTACTGAACATGCTGCAATTATATAGGCAATTGTAAAACTTGAATGTTCGGTTATGGAAATTAATAAGGTGTAAAACATAATTAATGCCAAACCTATCATCGTATATTGAAAGATATGAATACCAATTTTACTGATGGTTTGAATTAAGAAAAAGATCAAAAAAGTTAGACCAATTACTAAAAAACCGTATTTTGAAGCACGTTCGTTTTGTTGGTATTGATCTACAGTTTCAATTAATTTTACTCCGTAAGCATATGATTTTAAATGCGGAATTATTCCAGTATGTTGCTGAGCAAAAGCTCGATTAATATGAAGTATTTTCCAATCGGCATGAAAAGCGTCTTTGGAAATGGCTTTTGTAGTATCGTTTGGCGCAAAATTTCCAATGAAGCTAGGTGAGTTCCAATTGGCATCTAAAGAAGTAGAAGTTGTTTTTCCAATAGGAATAAATTGAACACTATTACTTCCGTTGTATTTCATGTTGAAGTTAAAATCGATTTTTGAAACATCGGTAATGTTAATAATGCTTGTTTCTAATGTTCCGAATACATTATCACCTTCATCGGTTTTCGATTCCATACTATAATTGGAACCGTTTACATTTATTTTTAAATCGCTTTTTATGCTTTTTAAATTAGTTGTTTTGATGATTACAGAAGCTTTATCCCAAATGATGTTTTCTTTTTTTATGCCTAATTTGTCAAAGTTTAAGTTTTCAAAACTTCCGTTAAAAGCCATATCTGCTTTAAATACTATTGGATTGTATAAGCTTCTTTTGATATCGCTTACTTTTTCGATCTTCGTTTTATTCTGCAATACTTCAGGAAAAAAGTAAGCATGATTTATTGATGTTGTTTTTTGAACACTTGTTTGTTTGGTTTTGCTGTCTATATAAGTTGTTTCGGTTTCAATTTTATATGGAACTTTTAAAATGGGTCCATAAAAATTAATGTCTTCTCCCCAAGAATTGGTTACTTCTGCAACTACTTCATTTTTTCGTTGTGAACGTTCGCTAATTAAATCTTGTACTAGAGCTAAAGGAATTAGTAAAAAGAGTGTTAACGCTCCAACCATAATCATTTTGGCGGTGTTAGATTGAAAGAAGTTGGACTTTGTTGTCATTGGTTTTTCGTTTTGATTTTCCATTGTTTTTGTTTTTAGAGATTTTATAATAAATGATTGATTACTATGTACGTAAATAAAATTGAGATTGGAATGTTACTTAAGGTTATGCCAATACGAATAAATATTTCGTAGTAGTTATCCCAATTTTTTATAAGTTGAAGAATTAAGTAAAATAGATAAACTGTATTAACTATTATAGCTCCAGAGATATATATAAGTCCAATATATAATAGCGGTTCGTATTTTGTACTTGCAAAGAGTAATAGTAAAGAAGCGCCTACTGCAAATGATATAATTGGAATAATGTTTTGTTCGATAAGTTCTATTTGTCTGTCTTTTTCCATAATTATTGAATATTAAATGTTTTTTGCAATTGAGTTTTATCTTGGTTTAATAGATTTATAAAATTTAAATTATAAAATGGATGTGCTTTTTTACCACGTTTAAACTGTTTGATGAAAAAACTTATTTGAGTAGGATAGAAGAGAATTCCAACAGAAATACCAAAAAGTAAATACAAACTTCGTTTTCCGTTTCCTAATAAGTAAAATTGCATTCCAATTTCATCAACTACTGAAACTCCAGTATTGGTTAATACATGAAATACATCATGGTCTTCTAATTTATCTTGAATTTCAAAATCATGTTTGCATAAAAAGCAACCTAAATGAAACCCAAGAGAGTTTTCGGAATATTGTAATAACTCCTTGATTGAGATGTTCCAAGGTTCATTTTTTTTGAGCCATTTTTGATAGGGTTTCTTCGTGGCTTCATACATTTTTTCTACGAGTAAATCTTTCATTTTAATTGTTAAAAGTACTTTGAAATTCAAAGTAAATGGATAAAAAAATAGTTCTAAGTATTCGATATTAATTTTTCAAGGGCATCAATATGATCTTGAAAGGCTTTTTTTCCTTCTTTTGTTGCAATATAACTTGTGTTGGGTTTTCGCCCAATAAATTGTTTTTCTACAATAATATAAGCTTCGCTTTCTAATGCTTTTGCATGACTGGCTAAATTACCATCGGTAACACCAAGAAGTTCTTTTAAGGTAGAGAAATCGGCACTTTCATTCACCATCAAAACCGACATAATACCCAAACGGATACGATGATCAAATGCTTTGTTTATATTTTGAATGATGTTTTTCACAAACTAGTTTGTTATATTAATAATTTTCAAATATTGTTTCCAATAAATTTGATTCATATAATTGAGATGGAGCAATAACTTTTTCATCATAAGGAATTTTACTTCCGTATCGCTTCTTCATTATTTTTTGAACCTTAGGATGTTCTAAATTAAACTCTTTTAATTTTTTAGGTTTACATAATTCAATATTAGCTCCTTCTTTGTATATTTTCCACACTAATTCTGAACAATATATTTTTTCATCTGACCATTTAAAATATAAATCATAGTTTTTATTCTCAAATTTTTTTCCTGAAACTTTCATTTTTTTTAGAATAGATTCAGTTAGTATCTTCTTTTCATTTTTTAAACGCTTCACGACATACTTATTGTCTTTTCCATTTGTTATCCAGTCCTTTAAAAGAGTCATTTTTACAGGCTGTACTGCTTCATATACATATGTTTTTCCATCTACAATATAAATAATTCCACAATGTGAATATTTTGATTGAGTTGCTATTTTTATAGCTTCTGATTGTTCTGATTCAGAAGTTTGAAAAACTATATCACCATTTTTATAGGTTTCTTGTCGTTTTTGATTTAAAATTTCATAAGAAGTTTCTACTTGATCAGAAAGATATTTTGCACTTATAAAAGCTATAATTGCGATAGAAGAAATAATAATTAATGTTGTTCTTTTCATTTTACTTTCTATCGTATTTATAATACATAATGCTTCCATATAAAATATGTGCAATACCAAAACCTAAAACCCAAAACCAAAGTCCGTATCCAGAAAATTCAACAGCTATTAAGCCAAGAATAATTTGTGTTATTCCTAAATAGCGTACATCTCTTAGTGTATATTTACTTGCATTTAAACAAGCTAAGCCATAAAACAGTAATGTTATTGGAGCTATTAATCCATAATGTCCTTGACGAATTAATAATATTGAAAATATTCCACCGGTTATTAAAGGAATAGCAAAGTTGATAAGCACACGTTTTGAGGCAGGATTCCAAATACGTTCTCCTAATTTGTTTGCTTTTTTAACAGTTAACAAATAAGCTGTTCCAACAGAAAGTATTAAAACAATAAAAGCTGTTAAGAGAATTAGTTTAAAAGTTTTACTTTCTAATGTAATATAGGTGTATTGATGTGAATTAATCAGGAAGTTTACATATACAGCTCCTAATAGTGCATAAATCCCCGCTAAAACACCAGATAGTCCGCTTAAAGAGATAAATTGAGTTGATTTACTCATCATTTCTTTAATGTCCTGTATGTCTTTTAAATATTTACTTGCTTCCATATAAAAGTACTTTGAAATACAAAGTAAGTGATAATATATAATTCTACCAAATGTTTTTTTAGTTATTTTTATAAAATGAAATTAGCAGAAGAATATATCATTAATCAACCAGATAAGTATAGATTTATTTTATTACATATAATAAGTATAGTAGAGCAGGAGTTACCTAATTCTTCTTTACTTTTTAAATGGGGAATTCCTTATTTTTATTTAAACAAGAAACCTTTTTGTTATTTAGCTATAAATGTTAATAATAAATTTGTTGATGTTGGCTTTGCAAAAGGATTTCAATTAAAAAGTCATCAAAATGTTTTAATTGGAGAAAATAGAAATACTGTAAAATCATTACGATATTATAGTTTAAAAGAAATAGATAATGATGTATTAAAGAATGTTATTACAGAAGCTAAGACTTTTTATAAATGAAAAAGTGTCAGACAAAATCTAACACTTTTATTATTTTATTATTATGATTTTTACAATCTAAATATTCCACCAATATTTAAAATACGTTGTAAAAACCAAAAATTTTGTTCTGCACTATCTGCAGTACTGTTAGTTGTTCTAATGTCATTCATTTCAATAAACCCACCTTTTAGTTCAGTTTGTATAAAAAAGTACTTAAAGAAAGTAAAGTTTAACCCAACTTTTGCTGAAACTCCATATCCAGCGATATGAAATTCATCATGACGTTCTTTTCCTAACAATGTAGCATTTGTTTTTGGGTATAAAACTCCTGCTCCAACTCCCTCAGTTAAATTAATTTGAAATTTATCTGTATTAGGTAATCCAAACCAATTTGAAATATCATCAACTCTACTAAATTCGGTATTTACATAATTTAATCCATCAGTATGTTCAAATAATAAAAAGTCTTCTGTTAATGTAAGTTCATCTAAAGTTGGGTTTTCGTTGTAAGACCCTGCATTAGGATAATAACCTGAATAGTTAACTCTTTTATCATTGTACATTACATATTTCATATGGTCAAATCCAATAGAAATGTTATAATGATCATTTATAAAATAACCAATTCTGAAATTTGTTTGTGGAATTGTCATCCTAACAGGGTTGAAATAATCAATATGAAACCCTTTTGGTTTATCATGTGCTTCTACATTGTATAGTGTAAAATCATAATCCTCTCCTTTAAAACGAATATCAGATTTTGAATAACTTTCTCTATTTCCACCCCAAAAAATGTAAAATTTTCCTTTATTATGAGCGGTGTATTTTTCAGGATTTTCTGCAATTTCTTGTGAAAAGGTGTACTGTGAAAACACACAAAAAGTTAGTACAACCATTAAAAATGGATGTCTCATTTTAGTATAAATAAAAATTAAAATTGATTTATTGTTTTACGTATAGCAACTAGTTTAGTCATTAATCCTTCAAAATAATCTAAGTGTAACATATTTGCTCCATCGCTTTTAGCATTTGCAGGATCAAAATGTGTTTCAATGAATAGACCATCAACACCAACTGCAATTCCTGCTTTAGCAACAGTTTCAATCATGTCAGGTCTTCCGCCTGTGACACCAATTGTTTGATTAGGTTGCTGTAATGAGTGTGTTACATCTAAAACGGTTGTTGCATATTGTTGCATGGTAGGAATCCCTCTAAAATCAACAATCATATCTTGGTACCCAAACATTGTTCCTCTATCGGTAACCATAGCATTCTCATTATTGCAATCTAAAACTTTTTGAACTGCATGTTTCATACTTTCCGGACTCATGAATTGTCCTTTTTTTAAATTTACAGTTTTACCAGTATTTGCAGCTGCAACTACTAAGTCAGTTTGACGAACTAAAAACGCTGGAATTTGTAAAATATCAACATATGCTGCTGCCATTACTGCATCTTCATTTGTATGAATATCAGTTACTGTTGGAACTCCAAACTCTTTAGATACTTTTTCAAGTATTTTTAATGCTTTTTCATCACCAATTCCAGTAAAACTATCAATTCTTGAACGATTTGCTTTTTTAAACGAACCTTTAAAAACAAAAGGAATCTCTAACTTATCAGTTACTTTTACTAACTGTTCAGCAATTCGCATTGCCATTTCTTCTCCTTCAATAGCACATGGGCCAGCTAAAAGAAAAAAGTTTCCTGATTCTGTATGTTTTATTTGAGGTATGTTTTTTAAATTCATGATGTTTTTATTTTGAAGTTGCAAAGATAAAAAGAAAAACCTTTTAAACAGTTGTTTAAAAGGTTACTTATGTTACATACTATTAATTAACTTATTTTTATATTTATTTACTTTTAATTTCAAATCCTTTTGGACAAAGTATTTTACCTTTTTCAAAAGTATTAAAATATAATAATCCTTTCTTATTGCTTTCTTCAAAAGTATATTCATAAATTGAAAGTGTTCCTGCTCCCATAGCATTATTTTTAGTAGGAAAAGGGCAGCATGTATCCACATTTTTATAAGTTATTCTTTCTCCATTTTTACCTTTTAAACCATTAAAAAAATAACCTATGTATTGATTTTCTTTGCCTTCTAATATTAAGCCTAGATTAACGGGGTAGTCAGCATCGAAACCATATTTTTCATCTGTAGCGTATTCAGTAATTAGAAACATATCATTTTTAATTGTAGGTTTTACTGCATTGTTATCGATATTTTTAATTGTTGATTTTGTACTTATACAAGAATTAAAAGTTACTAGTAGAATGACTATTATAGAGTGTTTCATTTTGTATTTATTTTGATTTCATGAAAAAAGCAACAATTGCAGAAGTAACAATCCCCATAGATAATCCACCAAAAGCTGCCTGAAATATATAGCTTTTTAAGTTAAAAAAAGCCTGAGCGTCTTCTAAAGTCATTCTATTATTTTCAACAGCAAACTTTATTGCATTTTTAAAATAATTTGGCGAAATAACTTCACTTGTTATATATTGACTTAATGGACTTAATAAAGTAACAACTAATGAAATGATACAACCCGATAAAAAGCCTTGTTTCCAATCCATTTGATTTTGGAAGTAATTTTTCTTTTTATCCTTCAAGGCAAAAACAAAAATTAAAATTGCAACTATAGAAAATAGCATCGTATAAATAGGATGTTTACTGATTAATTCATCATGCCAACCTAATGTTTTTTCTAAATACATCCATGCTAAACCGGATACTGTGAAAATAATTCCCCACTTAATTTCTATTGCTATTTTATTCATAGTTATAAAGTTTATTCTTCAAATTTAATATAAAGTAGTAATATTTGTATTGTTTAGCGATTGAATTTTTATTTTTGTATCAAAAAAAATAAATATGGATTTTCTTTATGGAACATGGCATTGGGCCATTTCAGGTTTTTTAATTGGAGTAATAATGTTGTCTTTAATTTATTTTGGAAAGAGCTTTGGCATGTCTTCCAATCTTAGAACTTTATGCACAATAGCTGGTGCTGGTAAATTTAGTGACTTTTTTAAACTTGATTGGAGAGAACAAAAATGGAGTTTAGCTGTTGTATTAGGTGCAGTTTTAGGTGGGTTTATTGCATATAACTTTCTTCAAAATGGAACAGAAGTTGCAATTAATCCTGAAACTATCAATCAATTAGCTAGTATGAATATCGATGCTCCTAATGGTAAATTAGTTCCCGATGCAATTTTTAGTATTGAGACAATGCTTTCTTTAAAGGGTTTTGTAATCCTATTTTTAGGAGGCTTACTAATAGGTTTTGGAACTCGTTATGCAGGTGGATGTACATCAGGTCATGCAATATCTGGTTTAAGTAATTTACAAATTCCATCTTTAATTGCAGTAATTGGTTTCTTTATCGGTGGATTAATTATGGTTCATTTAATTTTACCATTATTATTTTAATTTATAAAAAATAACAAAATGAAATTATTTAGATTTTTAATAATAGGAATTGTTTTTGGAATTGTTTTAACTAAAGCAGAAGCTATTTCATGGTATAGAATATATGAAATGTTTATGTTTCAATCTTTTCATATGTATGGAATTATTATGGTTGCAATTGCTACTGGTCTTGTTGGTATACAAATTATAAAAAAGAAAAAAATTAATAATTTTAAAGGCAATCCTATAATGATTGTTGAAAAAGATAAAGGATTTCCTCGTTATATGATAGGAGGGATTTTATTTGGATTAGGTTGGGGACTGGTAGGTTGTTGTCCAGGACCCATTTTTATCCTTTTAGGAACAGGGATTTATGCTATTGGTATTGTACTATTAGGAGCATTATTAGGAACATATATTTATGGTTTATTAAAAGAACTTTTACCTCATTAAATTTAAGTTAAAGTATGGTTTTGATGGCTGAAATAATTTAGTTTTTTGTACATTTATTTAAAATTTAATCATCATGAAAAGTAAAATTCATATACAAAATTTAAAATGTGGCGGTTGTGCAAATACCATCATTAAAAATTTAATTCAATTAAATTCTATTTCCAATGTAGAGGTAGATGTAGAAAATAGTCTTGTTTCATTTGAAATGGAATCTGAAAAAGATTTAGATGAAGTTAAAGGAACCCTTAAGAGAATAGGGTATCCAGAAGATGGTGAGGCAAATAGCATAGGCTCTAAAGCAAAATCTTATGTAAGTTGTGCTATAGGAAAAATTACAACTTAATAGAGTAAAATAAAAAATCCCGATTAATCGGGATTTTTTATTTTATTGAATTTCTGCACTTAAACCAGCGTCTAATAAACTAGAACAATATGGTTTAAGTTCGTCATAACTTCCTGTCTTTACTGCACATTGACCTTTATAATGTACTAAAACGGCACATTGTTCTGCTTGTAAAGGTTCATGATTACAAACTCTTACTAATGTATCAATTACATGGTCAAAAGTATTAACATCATCATTATATAAAATAATTTCGTTGTTTAATCCAACCGATTCTTCAACTAAAACGTCTTCTTGTATTTTTTCTATTGTACTCATTCTTTTTGTCTTAAAAGTTTAAAGTTCAAATGTTTAAGGTTACAAATTTATAAAATTCTATTTAGTATACTTCAAAGCCACCCAATTATTTCTTTCAAATTTTTTAACGTAAGTCAATCCGTTCTTAGTGCAAGATGCATCAATAACCGGAATGTCTTCAGTGTAAAATCCGCTTAAAAATAAGGTTCCACCTGTGTTTAAACAATCAACATATTGTTTCATATCGTTTAACAAGATGTTTCTGTTAATGTTTGCAATAATTATATCGTATGTTTTTCCTACTAATAAAGCTGCGTCACCTTCGTAAACCGAAATATGTTTACAATTATTACGCTCTGCATTTTCAATAGAGTTTAAATAACACCAATTGTCAATATCAATAGCGTCGATAGGTTGAGCGCCTTTCATTTCAGCTAAAATTGCTAAAATTGCAGTTCCGCAACCCATATCTAATGTTTTTTTATCTGTAACATCTGTTTCTAATAAATGCTGAATCATCATATGAGTAGTTTCATGGTGACCCGTTCCAAAACTCATTTTTGGTTCAATAACAATATCAAATTCAGCTTCTGTTTTAGCATGAAAAGGAGCTCTTACATGGCATTTTCCATCTACATCAATTGCTTCAAAATTCTTTTCCCATTCTTCATTCCAGTTCACTTGGTCAATTTCTTCAAATGTATATGAGATTTTGAATTCATCACTTCCTAATACAAAAATATCTTCTAAAATATCTTCTGTCCAAAAGTCCTTTTGAACATAAGCAGACAAACCTGTTTCCGTTTCAATAAAGCTTTCAAAAGCCTTTTCACCTAGTTCAGCAAGAAGTATTTCAGTACCTAATTCTTTTGGTTCAACTGTAAAATGATATCCTATATAAATATTTGACATGGTTTATTTTTTTGCAAAGATAAATAAAGCAATTCCTTTTAAATAATTTATTTTTGCATACTAAATTACTTTTATAACGCACATTTCATGAAATACTTCATAACTTTAATCTGCTTAACTTTATCTTTATTTTGTTTCTCTCAAGTAGCTAAGGATTCAATTAAAAATAACGATTTAAAACTGGCTGCATTACCTTATTATAGTTTTGGTAAAGGATTAGGAATTACATCTCCTGATAGTATTTTTCAATTGAATATTCGTTTTAGAATGCAAAATAGGGTTACATATTTCAGTGAAGAAGAAAAAGAAAATCGTTATGAAGCTCAAATTAGAAGATTACGTTTACGATTTGATGGTTATGTTGGAAATCCAAAATATTTATATGTAATTCAATTATCTTTTGCCCCAGGCGATGTAGGGGTAATAGAAGAAGGTGATAATTTAAATGTTATACGTGATGCTGCTATAATTTACAGACCCAATGCTAAATGGAGTTTCATTTTTGGACAAACAAAGTTGCCTGGAAATAGACAAAGAGTAAATTCTTCTGGGGCTTTACAACTTACCGATAGAAGTATAAATAATTCTAGATTTAATATTGATAGA
>CAZLGK010000042.1:0-2393 GCA_964559365.1 uncultured Flavobacterium sp. | reverse complement strand
TGATAGAGATTTTGGTATTCAAGGATATTATATTAATGAAAACCCAAATAAATTCTCCTATAATATTAAAACAGCTATATCCACAGGTGAAGGAAGAAACTGGACCAAAACCTCTGATGATGCAGTCGCTTTAACAGGTAAAATTGAATTGTTTCCGTTCGGCTCATTTAAGAATAACGGTTATTATTTTGAAGGAGATATTTTAAGGGAAGAAAAGCCTAAACTGTTACTCTCAGGAGCTTACCATCAGAATAATAATGCTATAAGAACACAAGGTCAAATAGGCGACGAACTTTATAGTTCTTCAACTATTAGATCGCTCTTTTTTGATGCTCTTTTAAAATATAATGGATGGAGTTTCATGACTGCTTTTATGAACAGAAATGCAACAAATCTAATTACTTACGATCCTACAGATGTAAGCCGGTTTAATTATGTTTATGCAGGTAAAGGTATGGATTATCAATTAAGTTATGTGTTTCCGAGTAATTATGAAATTATAGGACGATTTTCGACTCAAAATGTTAAAGATGAAATTAAAGCTTTTACACCTAATACAAAACAATATAGTCTTGGAATGACAAGATATCTTTGGGAACATTCATTTAAGTTACAAGGAGAAGTTAGTTATAGCGAATTAGATTATTCAAATAATACCTCTTTGAACAATTGGTATTTTAGAGTACAAGTTGAAATAGGAATATAGTTTTTAGATACATTTGATTACCTTTGCAGTCAATTAATCGCAATTATGTTACAAATAGGTCAATACAATACCCTTAAAATTCTTAGAGATACTAAAGTCGGACTTTTTTTAGGTGATGGAGTAAATGAAGAACACGATGTTTTATTACCCAATAAATATGTCCCAAGAGAATTTAACATTGATGATGATATAACGGTTTTCGTATATCTTGATCATGAAGAACGACCTGTTGCTACAACTTTAAAACCTTATGTAAAGCTGAATGAGTTTTCTCATTTAAAAGTGAACTATAAAAATGAGTTTGGTGCTTTTTTAGATTGGGGATTAGAAAAAGATTTATTCGTTCCGTTTAAAGAACAAGCACGTCCAATGGAAATTGGTAAACGTTACTTAATTTATTGTTTTATGGATGAAAAAACCAATAGAATGGTTGCTTCAAGTAAGACACAACAGTTTTTAAGTAACGATGATTTGACTTTTGAAGAAGGTGAAGAAGTAGGTTTAATTGTTTCTCACATCACAGAAGCAGGTATAAATGTAATTATAAACGAACGCCATAAAGGTTTAGCTTATAAAAACGAAGTGTACGAAGATATTAAACCCGGAATGCGAATGAACGGTTATATCAAACAAATTCGTCCTGATGGAAAGGTAGATGTTTCGTTACGTAAATTAGGTTTT
This sequence comes from uncultured Flavobacterium sp., assembly GCA_964559365.1. Classification (GTDB taxonomy): domain Bacteria; phylum Bacteroidota; class Bacteroidia; order Flavobacteriales; family Flavobacteriaceae; genus Flavobacterium. Next base: position 1,006 of record CAZLGK010000042.1, on the reverse strand, counting down.
GATGCTATTGAACCTTCTGCACAACAATTATTAGACGAATTAAAAGCCAATAGAGGTTTCCTTGGATTGAACGATAAAAGTAATCCTGAAGATATTAAAACCGTGCTTAAAATGAGTAAAAAAGTTTTTAAGAAAGCGGTTGGAAATTTATACAAGCAACAATTAATAGATATTAAAGAAGACGGAATTTATTTATTATAAATGACTGACAAGAAAAACATTTTTTTAGTCCTTAGCATCATTTCATTTCTATTGTTGCTAACGGCTATTTTTGTTTCTTTAGATGAAATAGAAGCTTTCGGAATGCAGTTTTCTATTATTTGGGTCCCGGTTTGGGTTTTAACTATTTTATTACCCATTTTTAACTTTGCAGAAATAATACTTGAAAGAGATAGTATAAGTAAACGTATTGTTGTGGCTTTAGTTTTCAACATCATTAACATGTTTTTTATCATTCGCCATTTCGGATTTGTTTTTTTTCCGGAGTAAGCTTATTCATGAATCTTAATCCAAGTAATCGTATCACTTTCAGAATATTTTATGACTAGTGTTTTAGTATGTAAAGGCCAAAAGCCAAGTTTTTCTTGTGAAATGATATAATACAAATTATTATTTTCCATTCTATTGGGTTCGCCGAGAAAATTTAAAAGTTCTTTTTGTCCTAAACTTCTTAATTCTTTATTTTTAATTATAGAATCTATAAGTAATTCTCTATACAAATAATCATCAGCTTCTTTTTTATTCCAATTAGCTTTGTTGAGTCCAATGATAGTTTCTTTTTGGAAGCTTTCAACTGTTTCTTTATCTTTTTTACAGGAAATGAAACCGATTATGGCTATAAGTAAAAAGATTTTTTTCATTTTTTATTGTGTTTTTACAAATACTTTGTAACTAAAAATCACTTCGTTTTCAATCATCCTTACTAGACTATCTTTTGGGTTTGTTCCTTTTGCCTATAAAAATGCATGGTCTATAATATACCCATGTAAATAATTTATTCCAAGTT
>CAZLGK010000041.1:0-13123 GCA_964559365.1 uncultured Flavobacterium sp. | reverse complement strand
ATCGTAAAGTGAATATAAAACCTTGGCAACCAAGAAACCCTGTAAGAGGATTACCATAAAAAAATGATAAAATAAATAACTTCAGAATTTAATTAAACATAATTAAATTCTGAAGTATTATTTCTAATATATTCTACAATTAACGCCACAACATCTTCTTCTTGTTCGTCGTTAAAGAAAATTTCTTCTAAATCTTCCCAACCCGAAAGTGCATTTTCGTCTAGTTTTGCAATGGCATTTTTTCTCTTTTCCAATTCATCATGGAAATTATTAATTCCAAATAAACCAATTGCTTTCGCTATGATATTTGCTGTTTTTGGAGCACCAATTTTCTTATATGCTTCCAATACTTCTCGGGCATAATCGCCCACTTCATTGTTGAAAAAATGAAGAAATCCACCACTATTCATAGCCCCTTCAAAAATATCAATCAAAACAAAATATGTTTCACCATCTGATAGTTCATCCTTTTCTTGTTTTTTGTCCCAAATAATAGTTCCAACAGCTTCAATAATTTCAATTTCGTCAGTAAGAGTAAGTATTTCGTTTATGTTTTTCATTTTCTTAAGGATTTATTTTCCAGATTTTATCTGATGTTTCTAAATATTCTGATAAGGCAGCAGAACCATACCAGTTATATAATTCAGCTTTTAATATTTCTTCTTTTATGGCTTTGTCGTTTTCCAATAACAAATTAGCTTCTTCAAATGTTTTTACATCCAAAATAAAAATTCCTCTAATGTTATCTTCGTTTTTAAACATTGGTCCGGCTACAATTAGTTTTTTTTCTTCCACTAACTTATTAATATTAGCCATATGACTAGTAAAACATTCCGATGTAAACTCTTTATCTGTTGTCGTGTTTGTTCCTGTTTTTAGAATTACAAAAACATATTGTTTCATTCCGTAATCATCAGCATTTAGTTTTTTTGCTAATTCTGCATCGTATTTTGGATTTAGATCTTGTGCAAAAGAAGTTGATATTCCGAATAAAATAACGAATAGTATGTATAGTTTTTTCATTTTTTTTTTAATTATTTATATCTTTTCTTGTAGTGCTTTTATTTCATCTCTAAATTTTGCGGCTTGCATAAAGTCGAGTTCTTTTGCTGCTTTTTCCATTGCTTTTCGTTTTTCACGAATTTTCTTTTCAATTTCCGGTTTGGTTAAATATTCACTTTCTGGTTCGGCAGCTTTGTATTCTAAATTATCATAATATTGCGTAGAAACCGAATTTCCGCTTAAAGCGTTTCCTAAACTTTTATTCAAAGCTTTTGGAATCAATCCGTGTTTTGTATTGTAGTTTATTTGTTTTTCTCGTCGATAGGTAGTTTCATCTATTGTTTTTTGCATGCTTTTGGTAATTTTATCTGCATACATAATGGCTTTTCCATTTACGTTTCGTGCCGCACGACCCACCGTTTGCGTCAACGAACGATGACTACGAAGGAAACCTTCTTTATCCGCATCTAAAATAGCAACTAGTGAAACTTCGGGTAAATCTAAACCTTCACGAAGCAGGTTGACACCAATTAAAACATCAAAAATGCCTTTTCGTAAATCTTGCATGATTTCTACGCGTTCTAAAGTATCTACATCTGAATGAATATAACGACAACGAATAGCTACTTTAGTCAAGTATTTAGTTAATTCTTCCGCCATACGTTTTGTTAGGGTTGTAACTAATGTACGTTCGTCTTTTTCACATCGTTGTTGAATTTCTTCAATTAAATCGTCAATTTGATTTTCACTTGGACGAATTTCAATAATTGGATCCAATAAGCCTGTAGGACGAATGACTTGTTCTACATAAATTCCTTCGCTTTTCTCTAACTCATAATCAGCTGGAGTTGCAGAAACATAAATGACTTGGTTTTGTAAGGCTTCAAATTCTTCAAACTTCAACGGACGATTGTCCATTGCAGCTGGTAAACGAAAGCCATATTCAACCAAGTTTTCTTTACGACTTCTATCGCCTCCGTACATAGCATGTACTTGCGAAATGGTAACGTGACTTTCATCAACAACCATTAAAAAATCATCTGGAAAATAATCCAATAAACAGAAAGGTCTAGTTCCAGGTTCTCTTCCGTCAAGGTAACGCGAGTAATTTTCAATTCCAGAACAATAACCAAGCTCTCGAATCATTTCTAAATCAAAATTAGTTCGTTCTTCTAATCGTTTGGCTTCTAAATGTTTTCCAATTTCCTTGAAATAATCTACTTGCTTTACCATGTCTTGCTGAATTTGCCAAATAGCATTTTGTAACACATCGGGCGAAGTAACAAACATGTTCGCTGGGTAAATATTTAGTTTGTCGTATTTCTCAATCACTTTTGAATCGCGAGCGTCAAAAGATTCAATTTCTTCAATTTCATCTCCAAAAAAATGTACTCTGAATGGGTCATCGGCATAACTTGGGAATATTTCAACCGTATCACCTTTAATTCTAAAAGTTCCTGGAGTAAATTCTGCTTCGGTTCTGGCATATAAACTTTGTACTAGACGATGTAGTAATTTTGTTCGCGAAATTTGTTGGTCTAGTTCAATTGAAACTACATTTTTTTGAAATTCAACCGGATTTCCAATACCGTATAAACAAGAAACAGAAGCAACAACTAAAATATCTCTACGACCCGATAGAAGAGAAGACGTAGTGCTTAAACGCATTTTTTCTAATTCTTCATTGATAGACAAGTCTTTTTCAATATATGTTCCTGTAACCGGAATAAATGCTTCGGGTTGGTAATAATCGTAGTAAGAAACGAAATATTCAACCGCATTATTTGGAAAAAACTGTTTGAATTCAGAGTATAATTGTGCGGCCAACGTTTTATTATGGGCTAAAACCAATGTAGGTTTTTGCACTTCTTGAATTACATTAGCTACTGTAAATGTTTTACCAGAACCCGTAACACCTAATAACGTTTGAAATTGGTCTCCATCGATTATTCCTTTAGCTAATTTTTCAATTGCTTGAGGTTGGTCACCTGTTGGTTTGTAATCAGATACTACTTGGAATTTCATTTAGTTGTGTTGCAGAGTTTAAAGTTGCAAAGTTACGAAGTTAATCCCAACATTCCATTAATAATAAGTCACCTTTAGCATGATGAATTATAACTATACCGTCTTCTGCTACATGATTACTGCTACTTGTTTTGTAACCAATTGTTAAGTTGTCACCTTTTAATGGATAATATAAATTTTCAGAAGTAACTTCTTTTACTTCTCCTATTGGAATTAAAGAAATGACACTGTTTTTAGGATACCATTTTTCAAATTTATTGGGGAGCAAAAATATTTTTGAATGGTCGTCGAATAATACAATTTTTAAGTTTTCTCTATAACGTACAATATTTGTAATGTTTGTTATAGTATGGTCGGCACGTTTACCAGTTGCCCAAATAACGTTTGCAGCTTTATGTCCTTTGTCGATAAGAAAGTCAAATGCTTTTTCTAAATCGGTTTTATCTTGATTTGGAGTGTGGACAATTTCAATTGGATATTGACTTTCTTTATAGTATTCGGCATCAAAACCTCTGTCAAAATCACCTAAAAGAACATCTACTTTTATACCAAGTTCTAAAACACGTTCAATAGCCGAATCCAAAACAATTACAAGCGGTGACCATTCTAAAAGTTGACCTAAAAGTTCTTCATTGCATGAAGCACCGTTAGCTATAATTAAAGCAGGTTCTTGGTCATCTCGAACAATATGGTGTGAAGACATTTTTAGATATTTTTGAAATACGAATTTAGAAATAATTATTCAACTGTATAAGACATTGTATCTATTTCTGATAATCTAAAAAAGCCAAGCGCATAATTATCAAAATTAGTTTGATTTACAATATTACCTCTTACTGTTGCTGGAGGAGTTTGAAAAGGACTTCCACCATTATTTCCTGCTACTCCAAGTAATACGTTCATATAGTTATAATAACGTTCTGAAATACCATGAAGCGTAAAAGTTAATTCGTCTGCTTCTTTTAAATCTTCATTAGAATATAGACCAAACATTTGATTTCCTTGAAAAAATTCATCATCTACAACATCATATTCGGGTAAACTTAAAAAAGAGGTATTGAATTGAACAAGATAAAAATTATCTATAAGTCCATTATCTTGAAAAAAGAACTTTACTTCTATATCTTCACCTGTAAAACCACCTTCATTATTTTGGTTCACAGATTCTATTGTTGGTGAAGGAATTAAATTTTCAGTAGCAAGATAGGTTTGTCCATCATGAATAACTGTTAAAACATATGTTTCATTTAAAACCGGATTAAAATTAGTGCAAATATAATTTCCTGTACCAGTATCTTCGTTAAAATTGTATTGAATTGAATTACTGTCAGTTATAAAAACGATTGCGCCAGAAACTACAGGAATCATATTTTCAAAATAGCCTGTTGTTGTAGATAATTTTATAGTTTGTTCATTTCCGATTGTTCCTTTTTGCCATTTTATAGAAGCATCAATAACTAGTTTAGGTGTCGCGGTATTTAAATCAACATCAATTACATCTTCACAAGAGACAAGAGTAAATAATGAAGTTATAATTGTAAATAGAACTAATGTATTTTTTATAATAATCTTAATCATGATTTAAAATTTAAAATTATAGGTAACACTAGGAACGATTCCAAAAATTGATAATCGAACGGCTTCGTTATTACCAGAATCTTGATTTTGTCTAAAACTTATAGATGCTGCGTTTCTTCTACTGTATACATTATAAATACTAAAAACCCATTCACCATACCATTTTCTATTTTTGTTTTTGTAAGGAACAAGAGTTGCAGAAATGTCAAGTCTGTGGTAAGTTGGCAATCTATTTTCATTTCTTAAACCGTAATTAGGCACCGAAATATCTTGGTAAATATATTGACCATTTGGATAAGTTACTGGTTGTCCGCTTTGCAAAGAAAAAATAGATCCAAAACTCCATTTTTCATTCAATTGATACATTCCTGTTACAGAAAGGTTGTGTAATTTATCCCAACCTGTTTTGTACCACTCACCATTATTGATTCCAGTTTCATTTGCGTTTCTTCCAGGAGTTTGCTGCTCAGATCTAGAAAGCGTATACGAAACCCAACCGTTTAATCTTCCTTCATTCTTTTTGGCTAAAATTTCTAAACCATATGCTCTTGCATTTCCACTTAAAACGACTTGCTCAATTGCATTATTAGCGATTAAATCAGCTCCATCAATATAATCTAAACGGTTTTTTATTTTCTTGTAAAAAGATTCTACTTCAAGCGTATATTTTCCGTTTTCAAAATTTCTAAAATAACCAACAGCAAACTGATCTAAAAGTTGAGGTTTTAAAAAATCATCACTTGGAGTCCAAACATCTAATGGAGTAGGAGATTGAGTATTTGAAATAAGATGAAGATATTGGGACATTCTGTTATAACTTGCCTTAATGGCTTCAGATTCGTTGATAGCAAATGAAACAGCAATACGAGGTTCAAAATTACCAAAACTGGCTATCGTTTCATTTCTTCCAAATGATTCAGTTCCAATTGGAGTTGCCTTTTCATAAATTTGTAATTCTTGATTAAAAACAACCGGTTCATTATTTGAATATGTATTTATTTCTTGTTTTCCTAAACGGTAAAATGAACTGTATCTCAATCCATAATTAACAGATATTTTTTCACTTAAATTTTGTTCAATATCAATGTAAACTGCAGGTTCAAATGCATATTTTTTATCCAATTGGTCTGGGTTAATTCCTGATGAAGAATTAGTAGGTTCAATTTTTCCTGGATTAAAATCATAATAAACTGAATTTAGTCCAAAATTGAACTTCGTTTTATCATTTAAATAATATTTAAAATCATATTTGAAGTTATAGTTTTTTATTCCGCTATCCCAATTGAAACCTATAAAGTCTAATTTTAATCCGTAATAGTAGTCACTATAAATTAATGAAGCATTAGAAAACAACTTATTTGAAAAAAGATGTTTCCAGCGTAGGTTTAAAACACTATTTCCATACGTATTTACAAAGCTATTATTTAAACTAAATACATCTCTACCAAAGTATCCTGAAATATATAAGCTATTGTTATCGTTTATGTTATAACTCAATTTAGTATTTAAGTCATAAAAGTAAGCTGAGTTTTGGTTGTCTGTAAGTTTTAAAAATAGATGTGCGTAAGAACTTCTACCTGCTACTAAAAACGAAGCTTTATCTTTAACTATTGGCCCTTCTGCTAATAACCTTGTAGAAATTAAACCTATTCCTCCGCTAAGATTAAAATCATTACTATTTCCTTCTTTTTGATAAATATCTAAAACGGATGCAACTCTTCCTCCATATCTTGCTGGAATTCCACCTTTGTAAAGTTTTAAATCTTTAATAGCATCGGCATTAAATACAGAAAAGAAACCAAATAAATGCGATGAATTATAGATTGTTGCTTCATCTAATAAAATCAAATTTTGATCAGCAGCACCACCTCTAACATTAAACCCTGATTGGCCTTCACCAGCGTTTGTAACTCCTGGTAGCGTTAAAATAGATTTAATTATATCTATTTCACCTAAAATGGCAGGCATTTTTTTAATGGTTGAAATAGCTAGTTTATTGGTACTTAATTCTGCTTTTTGTATGTTTATTTTGTTTGGTTTATCAGTAACAATTACTTCATTTAATTGTAAGCTTTCTTCTGTTAATTTGTAGTTTTTCTTTATGTTTTTATCAAGAATTATTTCTTCATTAATTTCAATAAAACCTATATAGCTTATTGTGATTTGGTAAGATCCTTTAGGAAGTGTTAGTGAATAAAAACCATATTCATTTGTGTTTGCACCTGTATTTAAATCTTTTATATAAACACTTACGCCAAAAAGCGTTTCGTTGCTTTTCACATCAGAAACTGTTCCGCTTATTGTAAATTTTTCTTGTGAATATGAAAAATTTATAAAAAATAACACTGTAATTATAGAAACTAATTTAATAGCTTTGTTCATGGTATAATATTTGTATTACAAAGTTGACAATTTTTTTTAAATTTAGCCCATTACATTTGTTAATGTATGGTTAATATAATTAATGTATTAAGCCTTTTATGTAGGTTTGTAAAAATGATGTAATGAAAAAAATAATTTTAATTTCTTTTCTTTTAATTTCTTCAATGAGTATTTATGCTCAATTTGATAAAAAAAATACACCTATAAGGTTAGAATTAAAATCAAAAACTAATGATGTTCCAGATAATTTTTCAAGTGATTTGCCTTCCATAGATTTTAAAAGTACACTAGATAATAAAGATGATAATTATTTAAAAAAATATTCCATATTAAATAAAAAACAACCTGTGAAGAGTATTCTTGAAAATGAAAATGATTTTAAAAATCCAGGTGATGAAATTAAAGATAAATTAAATAAGAAATTAGCTGATAAATCAATTGATGATAGTTTTAGGAGTGATCAGTTTTTAGGAGAATTTGATGTAAAAAGTAAATACTTGAAAATAGTTTGTAGAGATCATGAATATCCTGATGGAGATAGAGTTAAAATTCTCGTTAATGATAAAGTGATAATTTCTGAAATATTATTAGAGTCTGCTTCAAAAGAATATTATCTTGACTTATCAAACGGATTTAATAAAGTTGAATTTGAAGCATTAAATCAAGGAACATCAGGTCCAAATACTGCTGCATTTAGAGTATATGATGATAAAGGTAATATAATTACATCAAATGAATGGAATTTAACAACAGGTGTAAAGGCAAAGATAATTGTTGTCAATGAAGATAAGAAAACAGAAAAACAAGAATGATGTTAAGAAAGCTATTAAATTAAAAAAGCTCTGAATATTCAGAGCTTTTTTAATTTTAAAACTTTAGGTTAATTTAATTTAGCTAAAATTGCATTAAAAGTTGTACTTGGTCTCATCGCTTTGTCAGTCAATTCAAAATTTGGATGGTAATAACCTCTAATTTTTTGTGCTTTTCCTTGAGCTGCAATTAATTCTTCATTAATTTTTGCTTCATTTGAGTTTAGTTCAGTAGCAATAGGAGAGAAGATTGCTTTTAATTCAGCATCTTTATTTTGATTTGCTAAGGCATTAGCCCAATAAAGCGCTAAATAGAAATGAGAACCTCTGTTATCGATACTTCCTAACTTTCTTGCTGGAGACTTATCATTTTGTAAAAACAATTCTGTAGCCTCATCTAAAGTTTCAGATAAAACTAATGCTTTAGGATTATTGAATGTGTTTCCTAAGTGTTCATATGAAACACCTAAAGCTAAGAATTCACCTAAAGAATCCCAACGCAAATATCCTTCTTCAATAAATTGTTCAATATGTTTAGGTGCTGATCCGCCTGCCCCTGTTTCAAATAATCCTCCACCATTCATTAAAGGAACAATAGATAGCATTTTAGCAGAAGTTCCAACTTCTAAAATTGGAAATAAATCGGTTAAATAATCACGCAATACATTTCCTGTTACAGAAATTGTATCTAAACCTTTAACGATTCTTTCTAATGAAAATTTAGTAGCATCAACAGGATTCATTATACGAATATCTAAACCAGTTGTATCATAATCTTGTAAATATGTGTTTACTTTTTCAATAATCTGTCTATCATGTGCTCTTTTTTCGTCTAACCAAAACACCGTAGGAACTCCAGTTGCTTTTGCTCTGTTAACTGCTAATTTAACCCAGTCTTGAATAGGAGCGTCCTTAACTTGACACATTCTGAAAATATCACCATTTTCTACTGCTTGTTCCATTAAAATAGTTCCGTTTTCATCTTTAACTTTAACCGTTCCTTTTGCAGATATCTGGAATGTTTTATCATGAGAACCGTATTCTTCTGCCTTTTGAGCCATTAAACCAACATTTGGAACGCTTCCCATTGTTTTTGGGTCTAAAGCACCGTTTTGTTTGCAAAAATCAATTGTAGCTTCATAAATACCAGCATAACATCTATCTGGAATAATTGCTTTAGTATCTTGTGATTTTCCGTCAGCATTCCACATTTGTCCAGAGTTACGAATCATTGCAGGCATTGAAGCATCGATAATTACATCAGATGGAACATGTAAATTTGTAATTCCTTTTTCAGAATTTACCATAGCTAAAGCAGGTCCGTTTTCCATTGCAACATTTAAAGCAGCCTCTACTTCAGCTTGTTTTGAATGACCTGCAATTTTTGCATATACATCACCTAATCCATTTTTAGTATCTACACCTAATTGATTAAATAAATCAGCGTATTTAGTAAATACATCTTTAAAATATACTTCTACAAATGCACCAAATAATAAAGGGTCAGAAACCTTCATCATTGTTGCTTTTAAGTGAACTGAAAATAATACTCCTTTTGCTTTAGCATCTTCTACTTGAGAAGCTATAAAAGTTTTTAATTTATTCATGTTCATAACTGAACTATCAATAATTTCTCCTGCTTTTAAAGGTGAATTATCTTTTAATAGTTTGGTATTACCATTTTCATCTGTAAATTCAATAGTAAAACTACCTGCATTTTTAATACAAATAGATTGTTCGGTTCCATAAAAATCACCTTCATTCATATGTGAAACATGTGATTTTGAATTTGAAGACCAAGCACCCATAAAATGAGGGTGTGCTTTTGCATAATTTTTAACAGCTTTTGGTGCTCGTCTATCTGAATTTCCTTCTCTTAATACAGGATTTACCGCAGAACCTAAAACTTTTGCATATTTTGCTTTTATAGCTTTTTCTTCATCAGTTTGAGCATCTCCTGGAAAATTTGGAATTGCATATCCTTGTGATTGTAATTCAGCAATTGCTTCTTTTAATTGAGGTACAGATGCTGATACATTTGGTAGTTTTATGATGTTAGCTTCAGGAGTAGTTGCTAAAGTTCCTAATTCTAATAATGCATCATTAACTTTTTGATCTTCTTTTAAAAATTCTGGAAAGTTTGCTAATATTCTTCCAGCTAACGAAATGTCTCTAGTTTCTAAATCAATGTTTGCTGGCTTTGAAAAAGCTTGCACTATTGGTAAAAATGAATGTGTAGCCAACATTGGCGCCTCATCTGTAATTGTGTAAATAATTTTAGATTTGTTAGACATGGAATATATATTTAATTGGTTTGATTTTTTAAAGTGATGCAAATATAAGAAATATTGAGTAGATTTTTAGCGATTTAGGTGTATAAAGCTATGAATTTAGAAATTGATAAAACTATGTAAATTAATTATTAAATTCTTAATTTAAAGGCTATTTATTATCAATAAAAAAGCCTCAACGATGTTGAGGCTTAATTTTTTTTAAGAAAGAATTAGTTTTTATATCTTCTTTCTTTAATTTTTGCTTTTTTACCAGTAAGTTCTCTAAAGTAGAATATACGAGCTCTACGAACTTTACCTCTTTGATTAACTTCAACTTTTTGAATAGCTGGCATGTTAATAGGGAAAATACGTTCTACACCTACAGAACCAGACATTTTACGAATTGTAAAAGTTTCAGTAGCACCAGAACCTCTTTTTTGGATTACTACTCCTTTAAAGAACTGAGTTCTTGTTTTTTCCCCTTCTTTAATTTCATAGTATACAGTAATTGTATCACCAGCTGCGAAATTAGGAAAGTCTTTTTTTGTTACGAATTCGCTGTTTACGAAATCTACTAAATTTGCCATAATATTAATATAACTATTTGATTCAGAGTAACATTCACGGATATCGTCAGAGGTTAGTCTAAAAGTGAATGCAAAAGTACATTTTTTATTCGAAAAACAAAAAATATAATAATTAAAAATTAACTGTATAAAACTTTGTTTCTAAATGAATTTAAGAAAGTTTCAATAAAAGTTTTGATAATTATATCTATTGAAGTTGAATTTTTCAACCGAAAAGGATTAATTTCAGGATGATTTTTTAAAAATGCTGGATCAATAAGACTATAGCCCATAGTCCAATCAGAAAAACTTCTCTTTTCTAATGGTTCGTTAATTATGGTTATAATACTTTTATGGCGTGAATCTAGTTTTATTTTTTCAAACGTATTTTGAATGTCATCTTTATTACCTTCTAAGATTTGCATAAAATTTCCTTCCGAATACAACAATAATCCTGTTAGATTTCTTTTTTTATTGTTTATTCTAGATTGATGAAGAAGTTCATTGATCTCTTCATCAGAAAATAATTTAATTGCAGAACTTAAATATATGATTCTATTCATGATAAAAATGATATACTTAAAATTACAAAAAAAAAATAAAAAATCAAAAACTATTCTTCTAGTAAATCTGGACGTCTATTTTGCGTATGTTCTAGAGCTTTCTTTTCTCTCCATTCTTCAATTTTAGAGAAATTTCCACTTAAAAGAACGTCTGGAACTTTCATTCCTTTATATTCTGCGGGTCTAGTATAAATAGGTGGTGAAAGTAAATTGTCTTGAAAGCTATCTGTTAATGCTGAAGTTTCATCAGATAAAACACCTGGAATTAACCGAATAATTGCATCGCAAAACACAATTGCACCAATTTCTCCACCTGAAAGCACATAATCACCTATTGAAACTTCTTTGGTAATATGTAAGTCTCTAACTCTTTGATCTACTCCTTTATAATGCCCACATAAGATGATTATATTTTCATACATAGACATGGAATTAGCCATTTTTTGGTTCAAGGTAGAGCCATCTGGTGTCATGTATATAATTTCATCGTAAGTTCTTTCAGATTTTAGTTTTGAAATACAATCATCAATAGGTTGTATATTCATAACCATACCAGCACCGCCACCATATTGATAATCATCAACACTTCTCTGTTTGTTTTTAGTATAGTCTCTAAGATTGTGAAAGTGAACCTCTACCAATTCTTTTTCGATAGCTCTTTTCATAATTGAGCCTTCAAAAGGGCTTCTTAATAAATCGGGTAAAACGGTGATGATATCAATGCGCATTGTATAGAGATTGCAATGTTAAAAGGCCAAAGTTACAAAGTTTCTTGCTGAGTAGCTAATCTTAAAAAATGAAGTTATTTTTTATTGCTGTTAAACTGTACATCATCGGAATTTTGTTTTCCAAATGTTTTATTCTAAATTTTCCAGGTTCAAACTCTACTGTTTCATTAAAACAATTGTAATTAGAATAGTCATATTCTTCAAATGATTGAATTTGTAAACCATTGTTCAATAATGCTTGAAAAACTTCAGCTAACGAATGATTCCATCCTATATAATCTGTTTTAATATCGGCATCTTTCTCAGCGTAAGTCCCAGATTGTTCTTCAGCAATAGCCTTTTCGTTATGATAATGATATTGAATTTTGGTAAAATTATCATCAAACATCCAAATTACAGGGTGAAATTCAACAAAAACTAATTTGCCATTTGGTTTTAAAAAATGTGAAATCACTTTTGCCCATTTGTCTAAATCGGGTAACCAGCCAATTGTACCATAACTTGTGTAAACAATATCAAATTGTTCGTTTAAATGATTTGGAGTATCATACACATCAGCGCAAATGAATTTTGCATCTAGCTTAAGTTGTTTATTTAATTCTTTTGCTTTTTCAATAGCTTTATCTGACAAATCAATTCCTGTGCATTTGCCTCCAAGTCTGGCTAATGATAATGTATCTTGCCCAAAATGACATTGTAAGTGCAAAATACTTTTTCCTACTATATTGTCTAAAAGTTCTAAATCAATTTTAGGAACCGAATTTTTGCCCTTTAAAAAGCCGTCCATATTATAAAAATCAGAATCTAAATGAACTGGAACTTGATTGTTCCAAGCTTGTTTGTTGATTTCTAGGTAGTTTTCTGCTTTCATGTTGAAAATGGATTATGAATTTTAGCCCTGATGGAAGTGACATCCTTTATAATTTGTTAGTTTGAGCGTAGTCGAGAAACAAAAATTATAAAGATATAACGGACAGCAGGACAAAAAGTGATTGAATAGATGCTTTTCTGCTTCTAATTAACCAAAAATACTCAAAAATTATTAGTAATTTTGCACTTTAATTTAAAAAAGTAAAAACATGCAAGACGGAATTTACGCAAAATTTAACACGCCAAAAGGAAGTATTTTAGTAAAATTAACTCACGATAAAACTCCAGGAACTGTTGGAAACTTTGTTGGTTTAGCTGAAGGTCAGT
>CAZLGK010000040.1:0-13162 GCA_964559365.1 uncultured Flavobacterium sp. | reverse complement strand
TTAAATCCCCAAATAATTACTTGGTGTAATTTGCATTAGTTCTGCTTTTATTTCTTCAGAAACTTTTAATGTTCCAATGAAATTATGAATAGCTTCTTTATTAATTACGGTATTAGTTCTAGTTAAATCTTTCAACGCTTCGTAAGGATTTGGATAACCTTCTCTGCGTAAAATGGTTTGAATAGCTTCTGCAACTACTGCCCAGTTTTTCTCTAAATCTTCTGCGAATTTTTCTTCGTTCAATAACAATTTGTTTAAGCCTTTCAAAGTAGCTTCAAAAGCAATTAAGGTATGACCCATTGGAACACCAATATTACGTAAAACTGTACTATCCGTTAAATCGCGTTGCAATCTTGAAAGTGGTAATTTTGCTGAAAGATGTTCGAATATCGCATTTGCAATTCCTAAATTTCCTTCTGAGTTTTCAAAATCAATTGGGTTTACTTTGTGTGGCATAGCCGAAGAACCAATTTCACCTGCTTTGATTTTTTGCTTGAAATAATCCATAGAAACATAGGTCCAAATGTCTCTATCCAAATCGATTAAAATCGTATTAATTCGTTTCAAAGCATCAAAAAAAGCAGCAAAATGATCGTAATGTTCGATTTGCGTTGTAGGGAATGAATGATGTAATCCTAAACTATCTTCAACGAATTTTGTTCCAAATGCTTTCCAATCTGTGTTTGGATAGGCTACTTTGTGTGCGTTGTAATTTCCAGTTGCTCCACCAAATTTAGCCGCAAATGGTACGTTGAATAACAAACGCATTTGCTCTTCTAAACGCTCTACGAAAACTAAAATTTCTTTTCCTAATCGAGTAGGAGAAGCTGGTTGGCCATGCGTTCTAGCTAACATTGGTACATTTGCCCATTCTACGCTTAGTTCTTTCAGTTTTTGAATGACCGAAATTAATCCCGGCAAATACGCATTTTCAAAAGCTTCTTTGGTAGACAGCGGAATTGCCGTATTGTTAATGTCTTGAGAAGTCAATCCAAAGTGAATGAATTCTTTGTAGGGTTCTAAACCTAGTGCATCAAATTTGGTTTTGATGAAATATTCCACGGCTTTTACATCGTGATTGGTCGTTTTTTCGGTTTCTTTAATCCAAAGTGCATCTGCTGTTGTAAATTCGGTATATATTTTTCTTAGTTCAGGATACAGACTTTTTTCTATAGCTTCCAATTGTGGTAAATTTGCTTCGCAAAGTGCGATGAAATATTCCACTTCAACTAAAACTCGGTATTTTATTAAAGCTTCTTCAGAAAAATAAGCCGATAAGGAAACAGTTTTACTTCTATAACGTCCATCAATTGGCGATATAGCATTTAATTCAGTTAATTGCATTTTGTTGTGTGTTGTTTAAAGAAGTGCAAATTTAGTAATTAGTGATTAGTTATGAGTAATTAGTTGAGAGTTTTTTACTTAAAATTTAAAAGTTCTTCTTTTACAATTTTCATTCCTTCAACGGCTGATAAAGGCAAAACTTTCAACTCATTAGGTAAATCGTAAATTGTGGCAGGTTTTGGATCGATGTAATAAACGGGAACATTTTGGTTTACATAATTCAGCAATCCTGCTGCTGGATATACTTGTAATGAAGTTCCAATAATTAGCAATAAATCAGCAGTTTCTATAACATCAATAGCATGTTCAATCATAGGGACATCTTCTCCAAACCAAACAATATGTGGACGCAATTGGACTCCATTTTTATCCAAATCGCCTAAGTTTAAGTCGATAGTCCAATGATGGATTTCTTCTGAATCTTTAATACTTCTCACTTTTAATAATTCGCCGTGCAAATGCATTACGTTTTTACTTCCTGCTCGTTCGTGTAAATCATCTACGTTTTGTGTAATGATTCTAATATCGAAATCTGACTGTAATTCGGCTAAAATTTGGTGTGCTTCATTGGGTTTAACTTCTAATAACTGAGCTCTACGTTTGTTGTAAAAATCTAAAACTAACTTTGGATTGTTTTCCCAACCAATAGGCGATGCCACTTCCATAATATCATGTCCTTCCCACAATCCGTCTGCATCTCTAAACGTTTTGATGCCACTTTCTGCGCTTATTCCAGCTCCGGTTAAAACCACAATTCGTTTCATTTTGGTAGTAATTTAAAAAGAAAATTTGCCATAAAGACGCATTTTTATTGAATTCTAATTAATTAAACTTTTCCTAAAGTATATAACTGCTCAAGTGTTGGTGACGGACTTCCGCCAGCTGGTTCTAAAGTAATTCCAAAGGCTTGTGCTTCATTAGCGTTGTCTACTTTGATAACTTTCGTAGTGCTTTCTGCGTAAGTTTCAAGTAAACCAATGCTCGTTGGAGTTAAAACTGGTTCTAATTGTAACGCCCAAACTTGGTACACCATTCCTTCTGGTGGAGCAGGTAATCCAGCGGCATCAATGTACACTTCTTTAGTAGATTTGTTATAGTAAGCAGTTGCAAGAGCTTCTGGTGCTACTTGTTGACCTGCTAATGCTACTTCAACAGTGTTTACATCTCTAATTACGGCTAAAACATTGTCAGTTTCTTGTTTCTGAAGAGTTAAAACGGTTAATTCTTGTTGCATTCCAATTTTTTCTGAAATTAAATTATCCAAAGCTTTATTGGATTGGTTTAATTTAAATAATTGAATACCAAAGCCTAAGATTAATACAGCTGCAGCAACCCAACCTAAATATTGTGAAATGTTTTTCTTGGGTTGAATAGGAACAACTTTACTTTTGTCAAATAATTTTACTCTAATTTTTTCAAAATTATTTACTGAAAGGTAAGGAGCCACGTTTTCAGACAAACTCACAACCGCTTTTTCAATAGCAATTATTTCATCCTGAACTTCAGGATGTTTAGCTGCCATTTCAAGAACTTCTTTGTTTTCTTCTTCACTAAGTTTTCCGTAAACAAAAAGTTCTAAAATTCCTGATTCAATATATTCTTTGCTATTCATTGATCATCATTCTTAAATCGTTCATACAATTTCTGTTTTGTGTTTTCACAGTTCCTAATGGAATTTGCAATTCTTCAGAAGCTTCTTGTTGGGTAAAGCCTTGAAAAAATAATAACTCTATAATTTGAATACACTTTGGCTTTAACTTTTTTACAAATTCTTTAATTCCAATGGCATCAATCTTATTGATTGTTCTTGAACTTTCTTCCATCATATATACGAAGTTATCCGCTTGAAGGTTTTTTTGACTATTATTATAACCTTTAGATCGTAGCTTGTCAATAGTTGAATTTCTTGCGATGTTTAACATCCAAGTATACAATCTACCTTTGGATTCATTTTAGGATTCGATGTTGTTCCAAATTTTCACAAAAACTTCTTGTAAAACATCTTCTGCTTCTTCTCGGTTTTTGATTAAATTAAAAATTACGCCATATAGGCTTTTGGAGTAATTGTCGTATAATAAGGTAAACGACTTATCATCCTTTTTTAAAAGTTCTTTGATTAGTTTTTCTTGTTCCATAGTTTTTTTGATAGCAATTGCTAAATTAATAAAAAAAGTAGTATTATTTTTGCTTTATGAAGAATAATACACAAAAATTATTAGCCTATTTAGAGGGTTTTATTACCGAAAACAGAAAAGAAGGTTTTTTACGTGTATTGAAAGACAGAACCAAACACTTTACTGTGGCGATGGAAGATGTGTACCAATTACACAATACAAGTGCAGTAATGCGAAGTTGTGAAGTTTTTGGTATTCAAGAATTACATGTAGTAGAACAAAAATTTGGCAAAAGAATTGATTCTGAAATTGCCATGGGTGCTCAAAAATGGGTAGATATTAAACGTTATGCCAATAACCAAAGTTGTATTGACGAATTAAAAGCAAAAGGATATCAAATTATTGCTACTACACCGCACAATGATTCTTGTTTGTTGGAAGATTTTGATATTAGCAAGCCTTCAGCCTTATTATTTGGCACAGAAAAATTGGGTCTATCAGATGAAGTGATGCAACAAGCCGACGGATTTTTGAAGATTCCAATGGTAGGTTTTACTGAGAGTTTGAACATTTCGGTTTCAGCAGCTATAATTATCCAAAGTTTAACCAATCGATTGCGTTATTCAGAAGTAAATTGGCAATTAACTGATGAAGAAATACTAGAAAAACGTCTAGATTGGACCAGAAAATCGATAAAAGATATTGATTTTATTGAGAGAAAGTTTTTTGAAGGATGAAAGAAGAAAGAAGTTAGAAGATAGATTTATCGGATATTCAGATGTTGCCACGAAGACACAAAGTCACAAAGATTTTTTAAATTTAATTTATTTCTTTAATCTGTGTTTCAAGTTTAAAGTTTCAAGTTTGAAATTGATTTTTTGAACTTACTCTTGATTTTTGAACTTGATTTTTGTCCTTGTCCTTGTTTATTTGTTTTTCTTCAAAATCTTGTATTCTTCATAACAAGCGCTAATTGCATCTAAAATTTGTAAGTCATTAGCTGTTTTTATAAAATATTCAGAGTAGTTGCAGTTTTGTAAAATTAACGGAATATCGTCTTTGTCGATTTCCAATAAAGCGGCTAAGGTTTGACGGTCAAATTTTGTAGCTAGTAAATCGCGAATGGTGTCGTCTTTCTTCATTTCGCGAAGTTTTTTCATTTGTTTAGGGCGCTTGCCAAAAGCATTGTAAAGAAAATCAGCAGGATTAAAAATTGCACCTAAGACTTTAGAAATTGCCCCTGGTGATCTATCTCCAGCTTCATATCCAGCAGTTAATCCTGAAATGCTATAACGGTATTGGTTTTCGTCTACTTTTATTAGTTTTGTATCTACCTCAATATAACCGGTAAGATTGTATTGTGCAACAACAACTTCTTCTAAAGCAAGAGCTTTTTCGGTTAAAACAACTTTTGATAATTTATTTTTAATCCAATCGTTTGTTACTCTTACTTTGATTGTTTCAAAGCCTAGATAGGAGAATAACAAAGTGTCATTTGTTGCGGCGTAAATTTCAAAATAACCGTTGTTATCAGTAACAGTTCCTTTTACTCTCGTAGCATTAATTATATGCACATTGTTCATAGGAAATCTAGTCTCACTATTAATAACAGTACCATTGATTTGGGAAACTATGGTATCGTTTTGTGAAAATGCAGTTGTTGTGAACAAGGCAAAAAGAAAAACTACAAAATATCTCATGTTTAAATAATTGATTCAAAAATACGAATCAAATGAAGATATTTTGTAGTTTATTTTAATTTTATAAGAAAATTAACGAAAAAGTTTAGCTTCTTCTTGGTTTTCTTGGTCTTGGAGTGTCTCCAGCGCTTTCAGAACGTCTCGGTCTATCAGAGAAACTTCCTTCTCTTCTTGGAGCAGAACTGCTTCTTTCGCCTCTAAAACCACCTTCTCTTTTTGGAGCCGAACTGCTTCTATCGCTTCTGAAACCACCTTCTCTTCTTGGTGCAGAACCACTTCTTTCGCCTCTAAACCCGCCAGAACTTCTTTCACCTCTAAAACCACCAGAACTTCTAACGCCTCCAGAACTTCTTCCATTATGGTCACGTCTTCCGCCACCATCATTTTTAGAAATTTCAACGTTGATTCTTCTTCCGTTCATGTCATAACCGTTTAAAACGCTCATTACTTTTTCAGTATGTTCGCCATCGGTATTAAAGAAAGAGAAACCTTCTTTTACATCCACTTTGAAAACATCGTCACGACCTAATTCTAAAGTGTCTTTTAAGAAATCTTTTAATTGCATCCAATCGAAATCGTCTCTTGTTCCAATGTTGATAAAGTATCTTACAGGGTCTCCAGCTCTAATTTTTCTTGGTTCAGAATTTCTTTCGCTTCTTTCTCCTTTTTCACCAGATAAGTCGCGTTTCTTTTTGTAGTAGTTAATAAATCTATTAAATTCTACAGAAACCATTTTCTTAATTAACTCTTCTTTGGATAAACCATCTAAAACTTCATTAATAGCAGGTAAATAGGTGTCAATGTCGTGATCAACTTCTGTGTCTTTAATCTTATTTGCTAAATGCAACAACTGAATTTCGCAGATTTCAATTCCAGATGGAATCGTTTTTTCTTCGAATTTTTGTTGGATGATTCTCTCAATAGCAGAAATTTTACGTAATTCACTTTTTGTGATAATTACGATAGAAGTTCCTAATTTTCCAGCTCTACCTGTTCTTCCTGAACGGTGATTGTATGTTTCAATTTCGTCAGGTAATTGGTAATTTACTACGTGAGTAATGTTATCAACGTCAATTCCACGAGCCGCAACGTCTGTTGCAACCAACATTTGAATTTGACGACCTCTAAATGATTTCATTACGCCATCACGTTGAGCTTGCGATAAATCGCCGTGTAAAGCAGCAGCGTTGTAACCATCTTCGATTAATTTTTCAGCAACAGCTTGCGTGTCTCTTTTCGTTCTACAAAATACAACCGAAAAAATATCTGGGTTTGCATCTGCTAAACGTTTTAAAGCTTCGTAACGGTCACGAGCATTTACACAGTAAAATTCGTGTGATACGGTAGCTGAACCTGAATTTTTGCTTCCAACAGTAATTTCTACTGGAGTTGACATAAATTGTTTTGCAATACGCGCAACTTCAGCTGGCATAGTTGCAGAGAATAACCAAGTGTTTTTCTCGTCTGGTGTGTCCGATAAAATGGAACAAATATCGTCGTAGAATCCCATATTTAACATTTCATCTGCCTCATCTAAGATACAAAAATCGATGTTTTTAATGTTTACAAGACCTCTGTTAATCATGTCTTGCATTCTACCCGGTGTAGCCACAATAATTTGGGCGCCACGTTTAACTTCTCTAGCTTGTTCTGTAATGCTTGCACCACCATAAACAGCTACGGTATGTAAACCTTTAATGTACTTAGAGTACAATTTAATCTCGTTGGTGATTTGTAAGCATAACTCACGTGTTGGTGATAAAATTAATGCCTGTGTATTTCTGTTTTCAGCATCAATTTTTTGGATAAGTGGAAAACCAAAAGCGGCGGTTTTTCCTGTTCCTGTTTGCGCTAGGGCAACTAAATCTGTGTTTTGTTCCAATAGTACTGGAATCGCTTTTTCTTGTACTTCTGACGGATTTTCAAATCCTAGATCTTTAATCGCCAGCAGTAGCGACTCATTCAATCCTAATTGTTCAAATTTATTCATAAAATATTTTAAATTGGGTGCAAAGTTACACTTAATTAATCATATAAACTAATTTGTTATTTATTGATTTTCAGTATTTTATATATTAAAGAATAAATATTTTAGGATTGAATAGGTTTTTTTGAATAGTTATGGGGTTGTTATTATTAAATGTTCAATCAATTCTTTCACCGCAATGCCTCTATGACTGATTGTTGATTTTTCTTCCATAGTTAATTCTGAAAAGGTTTTGTCATATCCATCAGCAACAAAAATTGGGTCGTATCCAAAGCCATTCGTGCCTTTTCTTTCCTTAATAATTTTTCCATTAATGATTCCTGTAAATAGTTTTTGTTTTCCATTTAGATTTAACGCAATCACTGTTTTAAAATTAGCTTTTCTATTTGATTTTTCTTGTAATTCTGATAAAAGTTTATCCATATTATCATCCGCATTTTTATGTTCTCCTGCGTATCGAGCCGAATAAACTCCGGGAGCACCATCTAAAGTTTCAACTTCTAAACCTGTGTCATCAGCAAAGCAATCGTAGCCATATTTCTCGGTTACGTAATTGGCTTTTAATATTGCATTTCCTTCAATTGTATTGGCTGTTTCTGGGATATCTTCTATACAACCAATATCTTTTAAACTTAGAATTTTTATAGTTGCAGGTACTAAAGCCTGGATTTCTTGAATTTTATTTTTGTTGTTGGATGCAAATACGAGTTTCATTTTTTTTTATAAATTTAAAAAAAATAAAAATATTAATATATTTGTTCTTTAATTTTTAAATTATTTAGTTATTTAGCATAATTTTAACTTTAACAAAAATGAATAAAACATCTGCATTAGAATCTTCTAATTTTAAAAAAATATTTTTATTTCTAATATTTATTTCATTATTTTTAACAAATAATAATTTATTTTCACAAATTGCTTGTGGTCCAATAAATACATTATATCAAACAGTAGGAAATTCAGGCCTAGGAGTAACGGAAGTTTACCGCTATAATAACTTTCAACAGACTTATTTAAAAGTTGGAGAATTAGAGTTTTCGTCAAATGCAAGTGCTACAAATTCTGCATACAATGCTGTTACTCAATATGTTTATTCAAGTTCGGGTGGTTCGACAATTCAGGTTTATGATCCAGCAAATAATTATAGTTTTGTTGGTGATATTAACATAACTGGTAATTCGCAAAATTTTACAAATGTTCTATTTGCACAGGGAAATTTTATAGGGTTCATTAGAAATAATGTTGTAGTTCAGTTTGATGTTACAGGTATTGCAAGTTATCCTGCAACTATTCCTGTTATTGAAGTTGCTATTCCTGGATCTTCTGGACCAAATGATTATGCGTTAATGGGAAACGAAATTTATGGCGTGACAGCAACTACTTTAAGAATCGTAAATTTAACTACTAATTTAGTAACAAATAGAACAATTACGTTTGATAATACTTTAGATGGATTAAATAATCAAGGAACAGGTTTTGGTGCTTGCTGGCAAGATAGAAATGGGAATTTTTATTTTTTTAGTAATACTGGGGGTGGTATTTATAAGATCTCTAATGTTATTAATCCAGCTTCAAATGTAGCTGTCAAAATACTTCTTGCAAATCCTTCAGGACAAAATGATGGTTTTGGTTGTGAATTAGGTCCCGACCCACTTGATTTTGATGAAGATGGAATTTCGGACATAGACGACTTAGACGATGATAATGATGGTATTTTAGATGTAAATGAATCTGGAGGTATAGGTATTGATCCTGGAGGAGATTTAGATGGTGATGCCATTTATAATTTCAGAGATCCAGATATTTTGGGTTTTGTAGATGTTAATGGAGATACTATTAATGATAATTTTGACTCAGATTTAGATGGTATTCCTGATGCATATGACACAGATTCTGATAATGATGGTTGTAGTGATGCAAATGAAGCATACAATAATTCAAATGCAGATGGTGGTGATGGAGAACAATACGGTGTTGGAGATCCTTTAACATTTGTTGGAGGTGGAGTTTTAGCAAATGGTACAGTTGTAACTGCTTCTTATCCAGGTACAAATGCAAATGTCTTTACTTTAGGTCCTGACTCAGATGGAGATGGTATTACTGATATATGTGATCCAAATGTTATTGACCCTTGTGTTCCAGATCCTCTAAATGTCCCTGGTGCTGATTGTGATGGAGATGGAGTAACAAACGCACAAGAGATTACCGATGTAACAGATCCATTAGATGATTGTTCATATGTAACTGCAAGTATCACATTAGTAGTAACATCAACAGCCGATTGTGATGGAGATGGAGTTACTAATGCACAAGAAGATTTAGACGGAACAGACGGTCAAGATCCATGTAGTTTTGTATTAGCGAGTCAAACTGTATCGACAAGTCCGGCATGGAATTCAGCTGATTGTGATGGAGATGGAGTAACAAACGCACAAGAGATTACCGATGTAACAGATCCATTAGATGATTGTAATTTTATTCCTTATAATGTTACTTTACCGCAGTCCCAAGACTTTTTAGATGGAGATTGTGATGAAGACGGTTTAAGTAATGAAGAAGAAATTGGAAATGATCCTACAAGTCCTAATGATAGTAATAATAATGGAATACCAGACTTTTTGGAATTAAATAATAATAATCCAACTATAGAAGATGGGATTGAAGTTTTCCAATTGGTTACACCAAATGGGGATGGAGATAATGATGTATTTGTAATTAGAGGAATAGAAAACTTCCCTAATAATACAGTAGAAATTTATAGTAGATGGGGAGTTAAAGTATACGAGAAAAGAGGATATGGTCAAGGGAATAATTTCTTTAGAGGAGTTTCTGAAGGAAGAGTTACAATTAATCAATCTTCAGAACTACCTGTTGGTACTTATTATTACATATTAAATTATGTAAATGCAAGCGGAGTTTCTAAAACAAGAACAGGATATTTATATATTAATAGATAATTTAATTAGGGATATAATTAATTATATCCCTAATCTTTACAACACCACATTATGAAAAAAGTAATTATTATTATAATCTTATTTGTTTTAAGTAACGAATATATTTATGCACAACAAGATTCGCAGTATACAAATTATATGTATAATACTATAAATATTAATCCTGCATATGCTGGTTCAAGAGGAGTAATGAGTATCTTTGGTTTACATAGAAATCAATGGGTTGGTCTTGACGGAGCCCCAGTTACAAATACATTTTCTTTAAATTCACCAATTAAGAATTCAAATTTTGGTATAGGATTATCAATAATTAATGATAGAATTGGGCCATCTGATGAAAATTCAATTTCTGTAGATGTTTCCTATTCTATAAAAACATCTGAAAAATATAAATTGTCTCTTGGTGTAAAAGGAACTGCAAATTTATTAAATGTAGATTTTACAAGATTAAATATTTTTAATCCAGGGGATGTGTTGGGACAAGATAATGTAGATAATAGATTTTCACCTAATGTTGGATTTGGATTATATTATCATTCGAATAAAACATATTTTGGTTTTTCAGTACCAAATATGCTTGAAACAAAACATTTTGAAGAAAGTAACAACTTAGCATCATCAAGTGTAGCATCTGAACGAATGCATTATCATTTTATTGCAGGAACCGTTTTTGATTTGTCAACTGAAATTAAATTTAAGCCCGCTCTTCTAACAAAAATTGTAAGTGGAGCTCCTTTACAATTAGATTTTTCAGCTAATTTTCTAATAAATAATAAATTTACAGCAGGTCTAGCTTACAGATGGGATGCTTCTTTTAGTGCTTTAGCTGGTTTTCAAGTTTCTGATTCATGGTTTATTGGTTATGGATATGATATGGAAGTCACTAAATTAGCAGAATATAATTCAGGTTCACATGAAATATTTTTACGATATGAATTATTTAAAAATTATGACAAATTAATTTCTCCACGTTTCTTTTAAAAACAAAATTAATATGAAAAAAATAAAATCAATAATTATCAATATATTCTTAACTATTGCATTGTTTCAAACTGTTACAGCTCAAAAAAGAGACATTGTTAGAGCAGATAGTGAATATAACAAATACGGTTATTTTGATGCAATTGAAATATATAAAAAAGTAGTTGATAAAGGTTACGAATCACCAGATTTATTCAAAAAAATAGGTAATTCCTATTATTTCAACGCAGAATTAAAAGAGGCTAATATTTGGTATGAAAAGTTATTTAATATTGCAAAAAAGGAAGAAATTGAGCCAGAATATTATTACAGATATTCGCATACATTGAAATCTATTGAAAATTATACTCTTTCAAATTTTTTTTTAGATGAGTTTTCTAATTTGACTAAAAATGATAATAGAGCTAAATTATTTTTAAGTAAGAAAGATTATTTAGTTGAGATTAAGGAATTGTCTGGGCGACAAAATATTACCGATGCAGGTATAAATTCTGAATATTCTGATTATGGTGGAATGTTTTGGAATAATTTCTTTGTGTTTACATCAACAAGAGATACTGGTGGCGTTTCAAATACAAAACATAAATGGACCAACCAATCTTTTTCCAATCTATATGCATCAAGAGTAAAACTGGATGGAACATTTGAAGAACCTGAACTTTTTTCAAAAAAAATTAATTCAAAATTTAATGAGTCAACTCCTGTTTTTAGTAGTGATGGAAAAACTATATACTTCACAAGAAATAATTATACTGATAAAAAGAAAAAAACCGATTCAGATAAAAATGTTTTACTAAAAATTTATCGTTCAGTTTACGATAATGGTGAATGGTCTAAGCCAGAAGAACTTGCTTTTAATAGTGATGAATTTAGCTGTGCCCATCCTGCATTGAGTGCTGATGATAAAACTCTATTTTTTGCATCTAATATGCCCGGTACTCTAGGAATGTCAGATATTTTTAAAGTTTCAATTAATGATGACGGCTCTTTTGGAAATCCAATTAATCTTGGAAATAAAATCAATACAGAGTCTAGGGAAACTTTTCCTTACATAACTAATGAGAATGAATTATTCTTTGCTTCCGATGGTCATCCTGGTCTGGGGGGGTTAGATGTTTTTGGTGTAAAAATGTATGATGACGGTACATTGTCTAAAGTTTATAATTTAGGTGGGCCATTAAATAGCTCTTCAGATGATTTTGGATATATCATTTTCAATGATACAAAAACAGGTTTTTTTACATCTAATAGAAGTCAAGGAAAAGGTTTTGATGATATATATAAATTTACTGAAACAATACCTCTTCCATATAATTGTAAACAATCTATAACTGGTTTGGCGATAGATGAAGAAACTGCTTCACTATTAAATACAGCTTTAGTTCAATTATTTGATGAGAATATGAATCTTTTAAAAGAGGTAATTACCAAAGAAAACGGTGAATATTTGTTTGAAGAATTAGAATGCAATAAAAATTATATAGTTAGAATTTCAGCTAAAGAACATGAATCTGTAGAAGAATTTATCACTACAGATAAAATTAGCGGAATATCAAAACTATCAACTAATCTAAATAAAAAAATTAAAAAAGTTTCAGTTGGATCTGACTTAGCGAAAGCTTTTAATATTAAAATTATTTATTTTGATTTGGATAAATCAAATATTAGAAAGGATGCAGCTTTAGAATTACAAAAAATTGTTGAATTTTTAAAAGAAAATCCTACAATTAAAATTGATGTAAGATCACATACTGATAGTAGACAAACTTCTGACTATAATATTAAATTATCTGATAGAAGAGCAAAAGCTACTATTGCTTGGATGATTGAAAATGGTATAACTGCTGATAGGTTATCTGGAAGAGGATATGGTGAATCACAATTAAAAAATAATTGTAGTGATGGTGTTGAATGTTCTGAAGAAGAACATCAGTTAAATAGAAGGAGTGAATTTATTATTACTGAAATTTAATTTTATCAAGAAAAAAGAGCTAACAAATTTTGTTAGCTCTTTTTTTATTAAAAAAAGCCGACCTGGAGCGATCGACTTTTATGATGAATGTGTAACCACATTGCTGT
>CAZLGK010000039.1:0-13352 GCA_964559365.1 uncultured Flavobacterium sp. | reverse complement strand
ATGTTAACTACTGATTTATCATTTAGATTTGATCCTGAATATAGTAAAATAGCAAGACGTTTTTATGAAAATCCAAAAGAGTTTGAGGTAGCTTTTGCAAAAGCATGGTTTAAGTTAACACACAGAGATATGGGGCCAAAATCTACTTATTTAGGTCCTGAAGCACCAAAAGAAGACTTAATTTGGCAAGATCCAATTCCGGCTTTAAATCATAAATTAGTTAATGATAAAGATATTAAAAAATTAAAATCTGAAATTCTAAACTCTGGTTTATCTATTCAAGAAATGGTTACCACAGCTTGGGCTTCTGCTTCTACATATAGAGGTTCAGACAGAAGAGGAGGAGCAAATGGTGCTAGAATTCGTCTAGAGCCACAAAGAAGTTGGGAAGTAAATAATCCTTCTCAATTAAATAAAGTGCTTAATGTTTTAGAAAATATACAATCAAATTTCAATGTAAAATCAAAAGATAAAAAAGTTTCAATTGCAGATTTAATTGTATTAGCAGGTAATGTTGGGGTCGAAAAAGCAGCTAAAAATGCTGGATACACAATTGATGTTCCATTTTCACCTGGTCGTATGGACGCCACACAAGAGCAAACAGATATTAAAGGAATGGCAGTTTTAGAACCATTAGCAGATGGATTCCGTAATTATACAAAAGCACAATATACAGTTCCAACTGAAGCTTTATTAGTAGATAAAGCACAATTATTAACTTTGACAGCACCTGAAATGACCGTTTTAGTTGGCGGTATGAGAGCTTTAGAGGCTAATTATGATAATTCGAAACATGGAGTTTTTTCAACTCAAAAGAATAAATTAACAAACGAATTCTTTGTTCAACTATTAAAGTTAGGAACAGTATGGACAGCTACTTCTGATACGAAAGAAATTTTTGAAGGTAAAGATAGTGTAACTGGAGAAGTAAAATGGACTGCAACTAGAGCTGACTTAATTTTTGGTTCTAATTCAGAATTAAGAGCTTTGGCTGAAGTATATGCTCAATCAGATAATCAACAAAAGTTTGTAAATGATTTTGTTGACGCTTGGACTAAAGTGATGAATTTAGATCGTTTCGATTTAAAATAATCTTTTATAAAAAAGTATAAACCCTGTAAATTATTTTTTACGGGGTTTTTCATAAATATAGATTAACAACATCTATAAAGTATTTTAAAATTCAGCTTTTTTATTAATTATATTTCTTTCTTTACTAATAGGGTGTTCAAAAATAATTTCTTCTGCATGAAGATGTAATCTATTTGCTTTTGTTCCATACAAATCATCGCCAATTATTGGGCAATTTAAACCTAAATTATGTGAGGAATGTACACGCAATTGATGAGTTCTGCCTGTAATAGGATAGAAGTGAATGCGTGTTTGATTGTTCTCTCTACTAATTACTTCAAACTTTGTTCGTGCTGATTTTCCATGTTCGTAACAAACTAATTGATTTGGGCGATTGTCTAAATCAACACGTAAAGGTAGATCAATGTAACCTTTGTCTTTTGAAACAATTCCCTCTAGTAAAGCAACATATCTTTTTTGAACCGTTCTTTTAATAAACTGGCTTTGTAGGTTCTTATAAACTTCTTCTGTTTTTGCAATAAGCATTAATCCTGAAGTAGACATGTCTAAACGATGAACAATTAATGGTCCGGTTGCATTTGGATATAGTTCTTTAACTCTATGGTAAACAGAATCTTTTATAATTTTTCCTGGGACCGATAAAAATTCATGTGGTTTGTGAATAACTGCTAAATATTCGTCTTCAAAAACAATTTCTATATTTTGATGTTCAGCAGTATTATTTAAAAACGGATTTTCATCTATTTCAATATCTAAAAGCATGTGTTTTAGAATAGGTTCACACTTTCCGGTACAAGCTGGATAAAATTGTTTATGTTTTCTAACTTCTGATTTTGGTGAAGTTCCCCACCAAAATTCACCCATTGCAATAGGTTTTAAGTTATTGGCAAAAGCGTAATGCAATAATTTAGGCGCTGCACATTCTCCAGCACCAGCCGGTGGATTGTTTTTGAAAATCTCACCAATACTTTTGGATTTTTTGTGTTTATTTAAGAAAGCATAATTATAAAATAATTCTTGTTGTAATTTGGCAGATTTGATACTTCTAATTTCTTTTTTAGAATTAATTTTATTTGCGAATATATCAACCTCATTTTGAACTTCTGAAATTTTATAGTTCCAATATGCTGTCATTTTTTTTAATAAAATCTTTTCAAGTTGACTTTCTTTATTAAGTGATTCTATATCTATTCCCTTTGTTTTTCTTATTTCAGTTCGAAGTTTTTTTTGCAATTTCATCGCTTCTTTTTGACGATTTAAGTCAATTTCAGCTTCTTTTTGAATATTTTTTAGTTTTTTTTGCGTTTTTAAATATTCTGAATTTTGCTCTAAAACTTCAATTTCTCTTGTGATTTGATTTAATTCGCTTTCACCTATTTTATAAAAACCTTTTTTATCCAACATGTCATAAACTGACGGAACAAAATAAGTATGATTATTACTATCAGCTAATTTTCCTGAAAATGCGGCTAAATATCCTAATTCACCATTAGTATTTTGGCAAACTAATACACCAAACATTTTTCCAATAACTAACCCTTGTTGATTTTCTTTTAGACCAAAATTATGTTCGAAATCTGTTTGATTCTCAAGATATTTTTGCAATTCACTTGAAGCTATACTACTTAGTTTGTGAGGTTCGTAATAAAAAGGAAATGTGAATTTTTCTGGTAATGAAATACCTGAAATTTTAGAGTTAAAAATATGAAATTTATTAATTAGCATTTAATTTTTTAAAAAAAATGGTTGTCTTATTTAGTAAGGTTATTTTCTAAAAGAAAAAATCCCGAAATGCGTTCGGGATAATTTAGTTATTTTTTTGTAGTTTAATTTAAACTTGAATTACACCTAAATTAAATTTCTTTTGAATAGGAGCGTGGTTTGCTGCTTCTATACCCATAGAAAGCCAAGTTCTAGTTTCTAAAGGGTCTATAATACCATCAGTCCATAAACGAGATGCTGCATAATAAGGAGACACTTGTTCGTCATAACGTGCTTTTATTTTGTCAAATAGTTCCTTTTCAACTTTTTCATCTACTACTTTACCTTGTTTTTTTAATGTTGCGGCTTCAATTTGCATTAATACTTTTGCAGCAGAATTTCCACTCATAACAGCTAATTCTGCACTAGGCCAAGCAAAAATTAATCTTGGGTCATAGGCTTTTCCACACATTGCATAATTTCCAGCTCCATATGAATTACCAATAATTACCGTAAATTTTGGTACTACAGAATTAGATACAGCATTTACCATTTTTGCACCATCTTTAATAATTCCTCCATGTTCAGATTTACTTCCTACCATGAATCCTGTTACATCTTGTAAAAAGACTAGTGGAATTTTCTTTTGATTACAATTAGCTATAAAACGAGTTGCTTTATCTGCTGAATCAGAATAAATTACTCCACCAAACTGCATTTCACTTGGTTTAGTTTTTGCAGCAGTAGTTTTTACAATTTTTCTTTGATTTGCTACAATTCCCACTGCCCAACCGTCAATACGAGCGTAACCCGTAATAATTGTTTGACCGTAACCAGCTTTATATTCTTCAAATTCAGAATTATCAATCATTCGACTAATAATTTCCATCATATCATATTGCTCATTACGCGCTTTTGGAAGAATTCCGTAAATTTCTTTTGGATCTAATGCTGGTTTTACAGCTTTTACTCGATTATATCCTGCTTTATCAAAATCTCCAATTTTACCAACAACACTTTTAATTCTATCTAAAGCATGTTTATCATCTTTTGCTTTAAAATCAGTAACACCAGAAATTTCACAATGTGTTGTTGCCCCACCTAGAGTTTCATTATCGATACTTTCGCCAATTGCAGCTTTAACTAGATAACTACCGGCAAGAAAAATACTTCCAGTTTTATCAACAATCATAGCTTCGTCACTCATAATAGGTAAGTATGCACCACCAGCAACACAACTTCCCATAACCGCAGCAATTTGAGTAATTCCTAAACTACTCATTACAGCGTTATTTCTAAAAATTCTTCCAAAATGTTCTTTGTCTGGGAAAATTTCGTCTTGCATTGGTAAATAAACCCCTGCAGAATCAACTAGGTAAATTATTGGCAATTTATTTTCAATAGCAATTTCTTGTGCTCTTAAATTCTTTTTACCTGTAATTGGGAACCAAGCTCCTGCTTTAACTGTAGCATCATTTGCAACAACAATACATTGTTTCCCGGATATATATCCAATTTTAACTACAACCCCACCAGAAGGACAACCCCCGTGCTCTTCATACATGCCTTCTCCTACAAAAGCGCCAATTTCGATAGATTTTGATTTTTCATCTAATAAATAATCAATACGTTCACGAGCTGTCATTTTACCTTCAGCATGTAATTTATCAATACGTTTTTGCCCTCCGCCAAGTTTTACTTTAGCAAAACGCTGCTTTAAATCCGATACTAATAATTTATTATAATCTTCGTTTTTATTAAATTCTAAATCCATTGTTGTTGTGTCATTAATTTTGTTGGCTAATTTACAATATTCAATTTCTAAATTCAAGTTCAATTTAAGAACATCTTAAATGTTTTAAAAGTATAATTTAAGTTAGAAATAGCTTTATTCTTCGTCTTTTTGTCCCATTAGCATTAAATACGCTTTTAAAAATTGGTCAATTTCACCATTCATTACACCGTCAATATCACTCGTTTCTTGACCTGAGCGAACATCTTTAATCAATTTATAAGGATGCATTACGTAGTTACGAATTTGAGAACCCCATTCAATTTTCATTTTTCCTGCTTCAATATCTGCTCGTTGTTCCATTTGTTTTTTTAACTCAATTTCATACAATTGCGATTTTAACATTTGCATTGCTCTTGTTCTATTGTCGTGTTGCGACCGTGTTTCAGAGCATTGAATTTGAATTCCCGTTGGCTTATGTACCAATTGTACTTTGGTTTCAACTTTATTTACATTTTGCCCACCAGCTCCACTAGAACGAGCTGTTGTTATTTCAATATCGGCAGGATTAATTTCAATTTCAATTGTATCATCAACTAACGGATATACATAAACTGAAGCAAATGAAGTATGTCTTTTTGCATTACTGTCAAATGGAGAAATTCTTACTAACCTATGCACACCGTTTTCGCCTTTTAGATATCCAAAAGCAAAATCACCTTCAATTTCTAATGTCACTGTTTTAATCCCTGCAACATCACCTTCTTGGTAATTCAATTCTTTGATTTTGTAACCTTGTTTTTCAGCCCACATTAAATACATACGCATAAGCATTGAAGCCCAATCACAACTTTCGGTTCCGCCAGCTCCAGCAGTAATTTGAAGTACAGCACTTAAGCTGTCTCCTTCATCAGAAAGCATGTTACGAAACTCAATGTCTTCAATGTGAAGTAATGTTTTTTTGTACAAGTCTTCAACTTCAGCTTCAGTAATTTCACCTTCTTTTAGAAAGTCCATCATTATTTGAAGCTCTTCTACATATTCATTTGCTTTATTGAAATCTTCTACCCATTTTTTCTTTGAGCGTAAATTTCGAACAATTAATTCTGCTTCTTTAGTATTATTCCAAAAGTCAGGAGCAAACGTCTTTTCTTCCTCGTTTGTAATTTCTATAAGTTTCTTGTCGATGTCAAAGATACCTCCTTAACGCACCAAGGCGCTCTATAATATCCTTTACTTGTTCTGTAGTAATCATATTATTTTTGTAGTTTTACACCACAAAAATAGACATTCCTTTTAATATTATGGAAATTAATTTAATAAGTGATACGGTAACAAAGCCAACTCCAGAAATGCTTACTGCAATGTTTAATGCAAAAGTAGGAGACGATGTATTTAAACAAGACCCAACGGTTAACGAATTAGAAGCTAAAGTGGCTGAAATGTTTGGAATGGAAGCTGCTCTTTTTTTTCCTTCGGGAACTATGGCTAATCAAACTGCAATAAGGGTTCATACTAGACCAGGTGATGAAGTAATTTGTGATAAATGGTCGCATATATTTTTGTATGAAGGTGGTGGAGTGGCAGCAAATAGTGGAGTTTCTTGTCATTTAGTAGATGGGGACAGAGGTATGATTACTCCTGAATTAGTTAAAAGTGTGATTAGTGATCCTGGGTTTTATCATGCTCCTTTAACAAAGATGGTAAGTCTTGAAAATACTACTAATAAAGGAGGTGGAGCTTGCTATGAAATGGAGAATTTAAAAGCAATTAAAGAAGTTTGTATTGCTAATAATTTGATTTATCATTTGGACGGTGCTAGATTATGGAATGCTTTAGTTGCTAAAAATCAAGATCCAAAAGAATACGGTCAATTATTTGATACTATTTCGGTTTGTTTGTCAAAAGGATTAGGAGCGCCTGTAGGTTCTGTTTTATTAGGTACAAGAGCACACATAGATAGAGCAATTCGTGTTCGAAAGCTTTTTGGCGGAAATATGCGCCAAGCTGGTTATTTAGCAGCAGCCGGAATATATGCTTTAGATCATAATATTAAAAGATTAGAAGAAGACCATAGAAAAACTAAAGAACTTGGAGATTTGTTAAAAATAATGTCATGGGTTGAGAAAGTAGAAGATGTTGAAACAAATATTTTGATTTTTCAGTTGAAGAAACATATAAATGAATCAAAATTTATGGATACACTAAAACAAAAAAATATTTTAATAAGTTCAATGGGGCAAGGAAAATTAAGAATAGTTACGCATTTAGATTATAAAGAAGTGATGCATACTTATGTTCTTGAAACTTTATCTAAAATAGAATTATAAAAAAAAACAGCAACTCTTTGAGTTGCTGTTTTTTTATTTAAACATGTCCATTCCAGGTATATTTGGCATTCCTTCTTTAGCAACAGCCGCTAATTCTGTTTCATTTACATTTGTTGCTTTTTCAATTGCTTTATTCAAAGTGTTAATCAAATAATCTTCTAACATTTCTTTATCAGTAAGTAAGCTATCATCAATAACAATATTTTTAATTTTTCTGTTAGCCGTAAGTGTAACTTCAATTAAATTGTTACTACTTTTCTCATCTATAAGTACCGAATCTAAACGCTTTTTAGATTCTTCTACTTTCTGTTGGGTTTCTTTAATCTTACCCATCATTCCCATAATATCTCCAAACATATTTTTTTAATTTTTTAATTCATACAAAAATATTAAATTAGCAATCAAATACAAATGATAACTTGATGAAAAAATATACTTATTTCGCATTAATTTCTCTTATTTTTGCAACCTCTTGTAAAGAAAAAAAAGTAAAAATGAACGAAGAAATAAAAGCTCCAGTAGCACAAATAAAACCTCACAATATTGAAAAACATGGTGAAGTTAGAGTTGATGATTATTACTGGTTGAATGATAGAGAAAATAAAGATGTAATTGATTATCTAAACAAAGAGAATGAGTATTATCAAAAAATGACGGCTCATACTAAACAATTACAAGACGACTTGTTTAAAGAAATGAAAGCTCGTATTAAAGAAGATGATTCGTCTGTTCCATATTTTTATAATGGTTATTATTATATAACCAGATTTGAAACTGGAAAAGATTATCCAATATATTCTAGAAAGAAAGGTTCTCTTGATGCAAAAGAAGAAATCATGTTTGATTGCAATGAAATGGCTAAAGACTTTTCTTATTTTAATTTAACCGGAATAAGTGTAAGTGAAGATAATAAATGGGCTACTTTTGGATTAGATGTTGTTTCTAGGCGTCAATATTTAATACAAATTAAGAATCTTGAGACAGGTGAGATTCTTCCTGAAAAAATTGAAAACACAACCGGTTCAGCTGCTTGGGCAAGTGATAATAAAACTATTTTCTATACAAAGAAAGATCCTAAAACTTTAAGATCGGATATGATTTATAAACATAAATTGAATACCGATTCTAAAAAAGACGAACTAGTTTTTCATGAGAATGACGATACTTTTTATACCACTGTATATAAAGATAAATCAAAAAAATACATTGTTATAGCTTCATCTAGTACTTTAACTACTGAATTTCAAATCCTTGATGCTTCAACTCCAGATGGCGTTTTTAAGACTTTTCAAAAAAGGGTTAGAGGTCTAGAGTACAGCATCTCTCATTTTGCAAATCATTTTTATGTTTTGACAAATAGCGATAAAGCTACTAACTTTAAATTAATGAAAACTCCAGAAAGCGCAACTGGTATTGAAAATTGGACTGAAGTAATTCCACATCGAGAAGATGTATTGTTAGAAGGAATTGATATTTTTAAAAACTTCTTAGTTGTTGAAGAGCGAGCTAATGGATTGAATAAAATTCAAATTCGTCCTTGGAGTGGTGAAACACCTTATTATTTGCCTTTTTCTAGCGAAACTTACACTGCTTACTCTACTACTAACCCAGACTTTGATACTGATATTTTAAGATACGCTTACCAATCTTTAGCAACTCCTTCTTCTGTAATTGATTTTAATATGGTTACCAAAGAAAAAACTGTTTTAAAAGAGCAAGAAGTTTTAGGAGGTAATTTTGATAAAAATAATTATATAGAAGAAAGAATTTGGGCAACTGCTGAAGATGGAACAAAAATTCCTATTTCAATGGTATACAGAAAAGGAATGAAGAAAAATGGTTCAAATCCTTTTTTACTTTATGCTTATGGATCATATGGTTCAACAATTGATCCTTATTTTTCAACTACTAGATTAAGTCTTTTGGATAGAGGTTTCATTTTTGCTATTGCACATGTAAGAGGAGGAGAATATTTAGGAAGAGAATGGTATGAAGGTGGTAAATTACTAAAAAAGAAAAATACTTTTACTGATTTTATAGATTGTTCAAAATATGTAATTAGAAAAGAATACACATCGAAAAGTCATTTATATGCTGAAGGTGGATCTGCAGGAGGTTTATTAATGGGAGCTATTGTTAATATGGCACCAGAATTATATAATGGAGTAATTGCACAAGTTCCATTTGTAGATGTAGTTACGACAATGCTAGATGATTCAATACCTTTAACTACTGGTGAATATGATGAGTGGGGAAATCCTAACGATAAAGAATATTATGATTATATGTTGTCATACTCCCCTTACGATAATGTAAAAGATCAAGTATATCCAAATATGTATGTTTCTACAGGATTACATGATTCTCAAGTACAATATTGGGAGCCTGCAAAATGGGTTGCTAAAATTAGAGCAAAGAAAACAGATAAAAATTTATTGTTTTTAGATATTAATATGGATGCAGGTCATGGTGGGGCTTCAGGTAGGTTTGAAGCACTAAAAGAAGTAGCAAAAGAATTTGCGTTTTTATTAGATTTAGAAAAAATTAAGAAGTAATTAAACTTTTTTTGTTAAATTTGCAGGGTTTTGGGGTTAAAAAAGAACCAATACTATGCCTCATATAATATCGTTTTTATGAAAGAAGAAATAAAAGCCCACAATAATGTATTAGAATTAATTGGTAATACACCTCTAATTAAACTAAATAATATTACTAAAGGCTTATCTGGTAAATTTTACGCAAAAGTAGAAGCATTTAATCCAGGTCATTCAACAAAAGATAGAATTGCATTATATATTATTGAAGAAGCTGAGAAAAGAGGAATTCTTAAGCCTGGTGATACAATTATAGAAACTACATCTGGTAATACTGGTTTTAGTTTAGCTATGGTAAGTATTATTAAAGGTTACGAATGTATTTTAGCAGTAAGTTCTAAGTCATCTAAAGATAAAATAGATATGCTTAGAACAATGGGAGCTAAAGTATATGTTTGTCCGGCTAACGTATCTGCTGATGATGAACGTTCTTATTATAACGTTGCTAAAAGATTACATGAAGAGACTAAAGGATCTGTTTATATTAATCAGTATTTTAATGATTTGAATATTGATGCTCATTATAATTCTACAGGCCCAGAAATCTGGAATCAAACAAATGGGCAAATAACTCATTTGGTTGCATGTAGTGGAACAGGAGGAACTATTTCTGGAACGGCTCGTTTTTTAAAAGAGCAAAACCCAAATATTCAAATTTTAGGAGTTGATGCTTTTGGTTCTGTTTTGAAAAAATACCATGAAACTAAAGAGTTTGATAATGATGAAATTTACCCATACCGTATAGAAGGTTTAGGTAAAAACTTAATTCCTACAGCTACTGATTTTGATATAATTGATAGTTTTATGAAAGTATCTGATGAAGATAGTGCTCATACTGCTAGAGAATTAGCTAAAAAAGAAGGTTTGTTTGTGGGCTATACTTCAGGAGCAGCTTTTCAGGCTATTAAACAATATGAAGATGCTGGAACTTTTGATGAAAATAGTAAAGTTGTAGTTATATTTCCAGATCATGGTTCGCGATATATGAGTAAAGTATTCAGTGATGATTGGATGAATGAACAAGGATTTTTTGATACTAAAAATCAAGAAGAAGCTCAAAAAATAGAAATTATAAAATAGTTTAAAAAAGGATATTGCTAAATATCCTTTTTTTTTATCTCAATTATTTTTTATATGCACGCATACTATTAACAATTCTTACTATATTTGATAAACAAATTTTTATAATTATGCAAAAGCCAACTTTAACTACTTTACTAAATACTACTTATCCAATTATTATTGCACCAATGTTTTTAGTATCTAATACTAAAATGGTTATTGAAGGAATGAAGAGTGGAGTTGCAGGTTGTATTCCAGCTTTAAACTATAGAACTCTTGAGGAGTTGAAAAATGCAATTAACGAGTTAAAAGCAGCTAAAGTTCCTGGAGGAAGTTTTGGTTTTAATTTAATAGTTAACAAGTCAAATATTAAATATAAAGAGCAATTAAGAGTGC
Organism: uncultured Flavobacterium sp.; assembly: GCA_964559365.1. GTDB lineage: Bacteria > Bacteroidota > Bacteroidia > Flavobacteriales > Flavobacteriaceae > Flavobacterium. The sequence continues at coordinate 2,445 of CAZLGK010000039.1, read as the reverse complement.
TTTGTGAAGAAGGTGTTGACTTTATTATTACTTCCTTAGGTAGTCCTGAAGAAACAATAAATGAAGCTCATAAAGTAGGTATTAAAGTATTTTGTGATGTAACCGATTTAAAATTTGCAAAGAAAGTTGAAGAATTAGGAGGAGATGCAATTATTGCAGTGAATAATCAAGCAGGTGGACACAGAGGAAATATTGCTCCAGATGTATTGATTAAACAACTTAATGAAGGAACATCTTTACCTGTAATTTCTGCTGGTGGAGTAGGTAATAAATTAGAATTAGAAAAAATGCTATCGTATGGCGCAATTGGAGTTTCTATAGGAAGTCCATTTATTGCTTCTATAGAAGCTGGTGTTTCTGAGGAGTATAAACAAGCTTGTGTTGATTATGGTGCAAAGGATATCGTAATGACCGAACGTATATCAGGTACACCATGTACAGTTATTAATACGCCTTATGTTCAAAAGATTGGAACAAAACAAACATGGTTAGAAAATCTATTAAATAAAAATAAAAGTCTTAAAAAGTGGGTCAAAATGATTCGTTTTATGATAGGCACTAGTGCAGTGACAAAAGCTGCTACTCAAGCAACTTATAAAACGGTTTGGGTTGCCGGACCAAGTATTGAACATTCTAAAGAAATTGGTACTGTAAAAAGTATTGTAGAGAAGTTTGTGAAATAAAAGTTTGTTTACTTTTTTAAAATATCGAATTAAAATAAAACATTATAATAGAAATGTTTTTATTAGAAGTACTTTAATGGATCTGTATAACGTTTATTTATTTCTCTTCCATATTTTGGTTTTCCTATTGTTTCATAATAAATAGTATCATTTTCCGACTTGATAATATTGAAATCATATCCGAAGGTAAAATTTAATGTGTCAGGATTAATGGGTTTATTGTTTTTATGATCAAATTTACGACTAAATAATATTTTTTGAGATTTATTATTTGCCATTATTGTAATCATTCCATTAATCTCTCCAGCTTTATTTTTTTTAGTAATTGAAGGTGTTGCAATTAAAATAGCCTCATCAAATATATATTTAGTATTTAAAGTGTCAATAATTTTTTGCAAACTATCATTTCTTTGTTTTAATTTTATAATTTCAGTTTGATTTTTATCAGTTATTGTATTACAGCTAAGAAATATTAAGCTCAATAAAAAAAGTACTTTTTTCATAAAATTTAAGCCTTTTTTAGTAAAAATTTATTATACATTAATTACTCTACAGTTATTTCAAAAACCTTATCCCAGTTTTTACCTGTTACAAAAACCGTTTTTGTTTTAGGGTTATAAGCTATTCCGTTTAAAACATCTAAATCTGAATGTTGAGTAACTTTACTTTTTAAATCACTTAAGTTAATAATGTTTTCAACAGCTCCGTTTTTTGGGTTAATAATAGCAATTGCATCACGTCCGTAAACATTTGCCCAAATTTTCCCGTCAATCCATTCTAATTCATTAACAGCTTCAATTTTATTAGCATTTGTAAAAACATTTATATAATCAACGCTTTCTAGAGTATTAGGGTCTAAAATATATATCTTTTCTGTACCATTACTCATGTAAAGATGATTTCCATCATTAGTTAAACCCCAACCTTCCATATCTTTAAAATAGTTGAATGTTTTTATTTTTTCAAATGTATCTGCATTGTACACATAACCTTCGTTATTTTTATAAGTTAGTTGATACACTTTGTTATTCAAAATTGTAACACCTTCACCAAAATATTGCATATCAAGTTCTACTTTTTTATAAACTTCTCCTGTTTTATAATTTGTTTTACGTAGACTAGAAATTCCTCTTTTACCTGTTCCGCTTCCAGCTCCGTTTCCAGTCCCTTCAATTAAAGTATCTCTGTAAAATTCAAAACCTTGTGTGTAAGCTTTAATGTCGTGAGGATATGTATTTTTTATTTTATAAGTTAATAGTTTAGGAGCATTTAGAGCAACAACCGTAAAATTTGCTTCAGTTTCTGCAGTTTCTGCTTCATAATAAATTGTTGCTTTGATTTTATGAAATCCTAACTTTTCATTTTCTAAGCTAAAATTTATTTTTACATTTCCTTTTGAAGTACCAATAGACTTGTTGTTTAATACATATTTTACAGAATCAATTTTCTTTTGTTTTTCGTTTTTAATAACAAAATCTGTTGTCTCATTGGGTTTGTATACTTGTTTTAAAACAGAAGTATCTATAGAAAATAAATTATTTTTTTGATTTTTTTCACCTTCACAAGAACTTATTAATAAACTTAAAGTTATGATTGTTAATGATTTAATATATAACATGCTTTTTATAATTTGATAACACAATATACAACGAATTTTAAAAGAAACAATTGCCTTGCAAAAATATAAAATGTTTGTATATTTGCACTGGCAAGTCCTACACGACCAGCTCCTGCAGAATCCCCCAGGGTGGGAACGCAGCAA
>CAZLGK010000038.1:0-14312 GCA_964559365.1 uncultured Flavobacterium sp. | reverse complement strand
TATTTTGTTTTTCACCTAATGCTTTCCAACCTCTTTCTTCAAAACGATTTACTATGAAATCTGCAGTTTTTGAATACTCTGTAGTATTCTCGGATAATTTTGTTTTCATTCCCATGATGTGGAAAAATTCTACTGTTTTTTCAATGGCTTTTTTAGCAATTTCTTCGGTTGAACCTTCTTGAATATTCCAAACACGTTTTCCGTATTGAGCCAACTTATCTTTCTTTGTTTCAAACATTACTTTGTATAAGTTTGGACCAATGATAGCCAATGTTCTGGCATGATCAATTTCATATAAAGCGGTTAATTCATGGCCAATCATATGTGTTGCCCAATCTGAAGGAACACCTTTTTGGATTAGTCCATTTAAAGCCATTGTTGCACACCAAACAAAGTTAGAGGCTAATTTATAATCTGTTGGATTTTCAACTACATTTGGACCAATTTCTATTAATGTTTGTAAAATGCTTTCAGAAATTCGATCTTGAAGCATTGCATCATGTGTATAAGTTAAATATTGTTCCATAGTGTGCGTAAAGGCATCTACAACACCGTTTTGCAGTTGTCTTTTTGGCAACGAAATAATTACTGTAGGATCAACAATAGAGAATTTTGGAAATAAAGCACTTCCGCCAAGCGTTAATTTTTCTTGTGTTGCAGCAATAGTTACAACTGCTCCAGAATTCATTTCAGAACCTGTTGCAGGCAATGTTAAAACCGTTCCAAAAGGAATTACGTTTGAACCTTCTTTAAACAAAATTCGTTTGCGAAGAATATCGACGGTATCGCCTTCATAATTTACTGCAGCCGAGATAAATTTCACGCTATCAATAACACTTCCTCCGCCAACAGCTAAAACGAATCCGATTTTTTCTTTTCGAATAATTTCAACCGCTTTCATTAAAGTTTCATAACGCGGATTAGGTTCAATTCCGCCAAACTCTGTAATATCATAATTTGGTAAAGCAGCTTTAACTTGGTCGTAAACGCCATTTTTAAATATACTTCCACCTCCATAAGCGATAAGAATTTTTGTATTTGCAGGTACTAAGTCTTTTAATTTTTCAATTTGTCCTTTTCCAAAGAGATAGTTTACAGGATTGTATAATTCGAAGTTTAACATAACTTATATTTGTTTTTAGAATTACAAATTTAAGGAATGTAATGCGGAACGAATGGTAAAGGAATGTTAAGTTATTTTTTATAAAACAAATTATGCTCTACATATTCCCAAACTTTATTAGGTAACATAGGAATTACATTTTTTCCTTTTTTAATGCTATCGCGAATGAAAGTAGAAGATAATTCCACTATTGGCGCATCCACCCTATGAATTTTAGGATGATTTTTAAATTGACTGTCTATCTCACCAGATTTTAATCTTGGATACACGTATATATCATGATTTTGTAAAATCACTTCATAATTTTTCCATTTGTGAAGCGAATTCAAATTGTCTTCGCCCATTATTAAAGAAAATTCATATTTAGGAAATTTTTCTTGTAGATGTACTAAAGTGTATACTGTATAATTAGGTTGAGGTAACTTAAATTCGATATCAGAAGGTTTAATTTTTGGAAAATTTTCAGTTGCTAAATGAACCATTTCTAAACGATGGTAATCATCTAAAAGGGTATTTTTTTTCTTATGCGGATTATGAGGTGTAACAACCATCCAAATTTGATCTAGATCAGAATGTTCTGCCATGTGATTGGCAATAATTAAATGACCAATGTGAATAGGGTTAAATGTTCCGAAATACAATCCGATTTTCATAAGTGCTAACTATTTTTTGAAACAAAATCTTTCACCAATTGATAAGCTTCTTCTTTAGCAGTATCTAGGTCGTAATTTTTAATTATAGTGTCAAATTGTGGAGCAGTAGCTAATTCAACGTGTGCCTTGGCAATTCGCATGTTTATTTTATCGTCGCTCTCAGTTGAGCGTTGTTTTAAACGGCGTTTTAGTTCATCGACACTTGGAGGTTTTACAAAAACAGCTAAAGTTTCTTCTGGAAATTTACTTTTAATACGCAATCCTCCTGCAACATCAATATCAAAAATTACATGTTTCCCTAATGCCCAAATTCGTTCTACTTCTTTTTGTAAAGTTCCGTAGAAGTTATCGGTATACACTTCTTCCCATTCTACAAAATCTTCTGCTTTTATGTGTTTTTTAAATTCTTCCCAAGAAATAAAGTAGTAATCTGTTCCATTAATTTCTTGTCCTCTCGGTTCACGTGTTGTACAAGAGATAGAAAACTCAAGGTTTAAATCAGGCTGGGCTAATAAATGTTTAACTATAGTTGTTTTTCCTGAACCAGAAGGTGCAGAGAATACTAGTAATTTTCCTTTAGTCATTGTGTTGTTGTTTGCGGCCGATTATTTCTTTTCAAGAATTAATCAATACTATTTTATTTCTTTATTAATTATTTTAAAGAACATTTAAGACTTGTTCCTTAATTTTTTCCAATTCATCTTTCATCATTACTACTAATTTTTGCATTTCTGCATGATTTGATTTTGAACCCATAGTATTGATTTCTCTTCCCATTTCTTGTGTAATAAAACCTAATTTTCGGCCTAATGCTCCTTCATTATTCATGGTTTCTAAGAAATAATCTAAATGATTGGTTAAACGAACTTTCTCTTCAGTAATGTCTAATTTTTCTAAATAATAAATCAACTCTTGTTCGAAACGATTTTCGTCAACTGTAGTTTTTAATTCTTCAATAGCTGTAAAAAGACGGTCTTTAATGTTTTGTACTCTTTCTGGGTCCAAAACCAAAGCTTGTTCCATATAAGAACGAATATTTGCTATACGCAATTGAAATTCTTTTTCAAGAGAAACTCCTTCGTCTGTTCTAAAGTTGGCAATATTGTTTAAAGCTTCGTTTATAACACCTTCAATATGTTTCCACTCTTCTTTGTCTAATTCCTCTCGCTCTGTTTTTAATGCGTCAGGCATTCTTACAGCCATTTTCATTAACTCGGTTTCATCTGCATTAGAAATAACTTCTTGCATTTGTTTCATATAACCTTTTACAATAGGCACATTGATTTTAGCAGATGTTTCTTCGCCAGTAACTTCAATATATAATGAAAAATCAATTTTTCCGCGTTCTAATTTTTGAGCAATTGTATTACGAATTTGTAATTCCATTTCTCTATAAATAGAAGGAGTTCTTACGTTAAGATCTAAACCTTTACTGTTTAATGATTTTAGTTCTACAGTAATTTTTTTATTTGGTAATTGTAAGAAGGCTTTACCAAAACCTGTCATTGATTGTATCATATATTTACTTAAAAAAAGAGTTCAAAGATAAGAAATCTTAACAACTAATTACTTGTCGCTAATTGCTTTCTTGTATGTAACTAAATATACTCCAGCAAAAATTAAAACTGCTGAAAATATTTTAATTAAGTTTAATTCATCTTTACCAAGACTAATTGCAAATGCAGCTGCAAAAAGAGGTTGTAGGTATATAAATACTGACAAGGTTGTAGGTTTTAAATGCTTCATTGCCATTAGGTTTATTAAATAGGCTAGAAAAGTAGTAAACAAAACCACAAAACCTATTTTATAATAAATGTCTATTGGGATGCTTTTCCATTCTATATTATTGAATTCTGAAACACCAAAGGGTAATATATAAAGTAATCCAAAAGTGTAAATCCATTTTATAAAAGTAAAAGCATGGTACTTTGTGATCAATTTTTTGATAAGAATTAAATAGATAGCGTAAGAAAAAGCATTAATAAATACTAAAAAATTTCCCCAACCTGCATTTGAACTATCTCCTATAGACTTTCCATATAAAATTAAAATAGCGGTTCCTGTTAATCCAATAATAATTCCGAATACTTTTTTTATCTCAATACGTTCTTTAATAATTATAGCAGAAAGAATTAAAACAATAATTGGAGCCGTTACCATTATTACCGAAGCACTAATTGGAGAAGTGTAGCTTAATCCTTTAAAAAAAGTAAGTTGATTTAAAGCAACTCCAAAAAAAGCAGCAGCCATAATGCGCGGAAAATCTTTTTTTTGTATTTTTTCTTTTGGGCCAAAAAAAGTAAGTAACCAAAATAAAAAAGTTCCACCTATAGCTCTAATAAGTATAAATCCATATGGTTTTATATAAGTTGGCATTACATCTTTTGCTACAGTAAAAGTAGAGCCGTAAATCAGAGCTACAAATGTTGCGCCTATAATAGCAAGTGTTCTATTACTCATTAGCTTAAAACAGAAATTACCTCGTTAATCACTTTTTGGCTATTACCAATGTAGATTTTGTTATCAATTATAAAAACTGGACGACTCAAAAAGGTATAATGTTCTAAAATGTATTTTTTAAAATCAGCTTCTGTTAATTTCTTGTCTTTTAGGCCAAGGGATTTATATAACTGAGCTCTTTTACTAAATAGAACTTCATAGCTTCCAGTAAGTTTATACATTTTTTGAAGTGCTTCTTCGTTAATTGGATTTTGTCTTATATCTTGAAAATCTAATTCTATGTTTTTAGGCAACATTTTAATTATTTTTCTGCAAGTGTCACAAGAAGCTAAATAATAAATAGTGTTCATTCTTTTTTTACAAAAGTAATCATTTGAGTTGAAATTTATTTTATAAATATATAGTTCATAAAAAAAGCCTTGAATTTTTCAAGGCTTTTTTATTATATTTTATACTTTTTAGTCTAAATAATATATGTATCCAAAGTGAAACCAAAGGTTCCAATCGTTTGCTTTGTTTTCTTCGTGTAACTCTGGATCTTTTCTTAATCCATCAACCCAGTCAGAAAAATAATATTGCCATCTTAATTCAACAAATAAATCAGATAGCTCAGTTAATTTATAACGAGTACCAATACTTGAAACAACTGACCAAGTACTTCCTCCCTCAGAAGAATATCCATTTGGAAGGTAATCAGGGTATGTAGTTATAGGTGTTCCCAAAGGACCTAAGTCGGAATAAGTATTGTTTTGGAAAAAGTTATAATGAGCACCTAGAGCAATAAATGGGGCAAAAGCACCGTCTGTTGCTGTAAATTCTCTGATACTTAATGGGAAATATTCTAATTGCATTCCTATATCAGTAACTTTAGCTTCACCTTTCATTGCTCTTAATTGAGCAGCACTAAATGAATTTCTGTCTACCCATTTACCAAAATGCTCTAATTTAGTACTGTTGTATGATATTTCAGAACGTAATTTGAAATGGTCATTAAAGTATGTTTCTGGAGTATAACAATTACATTCTGCTCTGTAAGCAAAATTCATATAATGCACTAATCCAATACCAAAACCGGTATTTCCAGCATTTGTTTCAAAATCATGACGTACCCCAAAGTCAGATTGGAATGCAACACCACCTGCAAATGCTCCTATTTCGTGAGAAAAACCAAATTGAGCATTCGAAAATAATGGTGATAATAATAGTAAAAAAACGAAGTGTTTTATTTTTTTAGTCATTACTAAAAGTTTTCGATTGTCGGACAAATATATGAAAACTAAGTTCACATAAAAAAAAATATTAAAAATTTTGTTTATTTTTTCTTAAATTTTATTTTTTAGCTCTTTTTTTTATAAAAATTATTTGGGTGATTTTTAAAAATGTATATTTGTTCCTCGAAAATTAAGTCTAAACTTAATAGTAAATAAAAACAATAATATCATGAAAGAAAGTGTATCATCTTTTATTGAAGCAGTAGCTAAGAGAAACCCAAACGAGCCTGAGTTTATGCAGGCGGTTAAAGAAGTAGCTGAGACAGTTATTCCTTTTATTGAAGAAAATAAAAAATACCAAAACAAAATGCTTTTGGAAAGAATGGTTGAAGCTGAGCGTGTAATTTCGTTTAGAGTTGTTTGGCAAGATGATGCTGGAAACACTCAGGTAAATAGAGGTTATCGTATTCAAATGAATTCTGCTATTGGACCATACAAAGGTGGTATTCGTTTTCATCCTTCTGTAAATTTGAGTATTTTAAAATTCTTAGCTTTTGAACAAACATTCAAAAATAGTTTAACAACATTGCCAATGGGTGGTGGAAAAGGTGGAGCTGATTTTGACCCAAAAGGAAAGTCTGAAAATGAAATTATGCGTTTTTGTCAAGCATTTATGACAGAATTATCTAAGCATATTGGTTCAGATACAGATGTACCTGCTGGAGACATTGGTGTTGGAGGAAGAGAAGTTGGATTCATGTTTGGTCAGTATAAAAGATTAAGAAATGAATTTACTGGTGTGTTAACTGGTAAAGGTATTTCTTTTGGGGGATCATTAATTCGCCCTGAAGCTACTGGGTATGGTGATGTTTATTTTGCACAAAGTATGTTGGCAACTAAAGGTCAAAGTTTCTCTGGTAAAACAGTTGTAGTTTCTGGTTCAGGAAATGTTGCTCAATATGCTATTGAAAAAGCTACTGAATTAGGTGCTAAAGTGGTTACAGCTTCAGATTCGTCTGGATATATTTATGATGCAGACGGAATTGATTCAGATAAACTTGCACACATCATGCAGATTAAAAATGTAGATTTTGCTAGAATTTCAGAATATGTTAAAAAATATCCTAACGCAAAATTTGTTGAAGGAAAACGTCCTTGGGAAGTTAAATGTGATGTTGCATTACCATGTGCTACTCAAAATGAATTGAACGGTGAAGAAGCAAAGGTTTTGGTTTCAAACGGATGTATTTGTGTTGCGGAAGGAGCTAACATGCCTTCAACTCCAGAAGCTATTGAAGTATTCCATGAAGCAAAAATTTTATTTGCACCTGGTAAAGCTTCTAATGCGGGTGGTGTAGCAACTTCAGGTCTAGAAATGTCTCAAAACTCTTTACGTTTAGGTTGGACAAGAGAAGAAGTTGATGAAAAATTAAAAGGAATTATGGCAAATATTCACGAAGCTTGTGTTCAATATGGTAAAGATTCAGATGGTTATGTTGATTATGTGAAGGGTGCTAATATTGCGGGTTTTGTTAAAGTTGCCGACGCTATGCTTGGTCAAGGTGTAGTATAACTTATAATTTTATAGTTAAAAGGCTTTCATTAATTTGAAAGCCTTTTTCATTTTATTAATATACCAAATTTATATTTATTCGTTTATACTATATTTGTATAAAGTTGAAGAATATGAAGTTCAAAATAGCGTTTCTTTTATTAATATGTAGTCAATTCGTTTTTTCACAACAAAATCAATTGTGGAAAAGCTATTATTCCTACAATGAAATCGTTGACGTTGAAGGAGGTTTTAACACTGTTTTTGCAGCAACAACCAATAGTGTTTTCTATGAAGAGTTAAGTTTAAATGAACTAAATATTTATAATTCAATTAATGGATTTAAACCTGAATCCATAACAGCAATTCATCATTCCAATGATTTTAATAAAACAATAGCAGGAAACAGTAACGGACTAATATTGATTGTTAATGACGATGGGAGTGTAGGTACTAAGGTTGATATTATTGAAGAAGTACCTGTTGCTCCTAATATTAAAAAAATTAATGACTTATATGAACATAATGGAAAGCTATATATATCTTGTGATTATGGGGTTTCTGTATTAAACCTTTCAAATTTAGAGTTTGAATCAACTTATTTTATTGGTCCAGCTGGAGAAGAAGTTAAAGTCCTTCAAACAACTGTCTTAAATAATGAGATATACGCAGTTACTGAATCAAATGGTATTAGGAAAGCAGATTTAAATAATCCTTTTTTATATGATTTTTCTCAATGGCAAACTTTTGATAATGGATTTTGGTCAGGAATAATTACATTTAATAATGAAATTGTTGCAATGAATACAAATTCAAAGACATTCAGATATACAGGAAGTATGTTTGTTGAAATATTGAATCAAGCTCAAGGTGGTTTAAAGATTAAAACAAACTCGAGTGAAATAATAGTTACAACAAGGAACAATATATATGTTATAAATAATGCATACTCATTAATCACACACATTAACAATATTCCCTCATATAGTGTAAATTTCACCGCAGCAACTGTTGTGAATAACCAAATTTTTATTGGAACAGAAAGAAACGGGTTGTTTTCTACATCGTTATTAAATCCTTCTGATTTTCAAAATATGAGTCCAAACGGGCCTGAAAGAAATTATATATTTAGAGTAAAGAAAGCGCAGAATTTCCTTTGGGCAGTTTATGGAGATTATACAAGGCTTTATAATCCTTATCCATTAGATAGCTTTGGAATAAGTAAATATTCTGACGATTTAGGATGGGAATTAATATCATATGACAATTTGTTTCAGGCTAAATCTATCTCAGATTTAGTTATAAACCCTAACAATAATAATGAGGTATATGCAAGTTCATATTTTTCAGGACTTTTAAAAATAAATGACGATGTAATATCTTTATATGATAATAGTAACACAGGATCAAATGGCCTAGAGTCATTGGTCTTAAGTCCACCTAACCCAGGTTATGTTGATATTAGAATTAATAGTCCTGCTTTTGATAGAGACGGCAATCTTTGGGTAACAAATGCATTTGTTGCGAAGTCTTTAAAGGTTTTAAGAACAAATGGACAATGGCAGTCATACGATATGAGTTCCGTTTTACCAACTATAAATACTGGTAGATATGCACCCATGGCAATAGATAGAAATAGAACAAAATGGGTACCAACTATTAATGATGGTTTACTAGCTTTTAATGATACTTTTAATAATAAAATTGCAGCAATTAATGTTGATAATGGAAATTTACCTGATAATGATGTAAGGTGTGTTGCAATTGATAATAGAAATCAATTATGGATTGGCACCTTTAAAGGTTTAAGAATATTGTCTAGTGTAGATAGATTTGTTTCTGATACAGAGTTTACAACAACTCCAATTATAATTCAAGAAGGTGACTTGGCTCAAGAATTATTTTTTCAACAAACAATTTTAGATATAGTAGTTGATGGAGCAAACAATAAATGGGTTTCAATAGCTGACGGAGGTGTCTTTTTAGTTTCTTCAAATGGCCAGCAAACGATTTATCAATTTACTAAATCAAATTCTCCTTTACCAAGTAATAATGTTAATGATATTGAAATTGATGGAGTAACTGGAGAAGTTTTTTTTGCAACAGATATGGGAATGGTTTCTTTTTTAGGCACTTCTACCAAACCAAGTGATGATTTAGCTAATGTTTTTGTTTATCCAAACCCTGTTAGGCCCAATTATACTGGAACCATAAAAATAGCAGGTTTAACAGACAAAGCAGTTGTTAAAATTACCGATATTGAGGGTAATTTGGTTTTCGAAACAACATCATCTGGAGGAACAATTGAATGGGACGGAACTGCTTTTGGCAATCATAAAGTTGCATCAGGAGTATATATGATTTTTGTTTCTACACAAGATGGATTAGACACAACAGTTAAAAAAGTGATGGTAATTCGATAATGCAAATTAAGACTAAAGCAATTGTAATTTCTACGATTAAATTTCAAGAGAAAAGCCTTATTGTTAAATGTTTAACCCAAAGCAATGGAGTAAAAAGTTACTTTGTAAATAATGCTTTTACGGGAAAGAATAACAAACAAAAAATTGCTTTTTTTCAGCCTTTAATGCAGTTAGAAATTGAAGCTACAAATAAGAACAAAGGAACTTTAGAGCGTTTTAAAGATATTAAAATATCAATTCCTTATCAAACTATTAATTATGATATTTATAAAACTACAATTGTTTTATTTTTATCAGAATTTTTAAATTTTGCTATAAAAGAAGAAGAAGAAAACGAAGCGCTTTTTGAATATTTAGAAACAGCTTTGTTATGGTTAGATAATCATGATGAAGTTTCAAATTTTCATTTAATTATTTTAATTCAAATTACTAAATATCTTGGTTTTTATCCAGAAAATCCTTCAGAGAATATTGATTATTTCGATTTATTAGAAGGGGTTTTTACCAATTCACCTTCATCGAATAGTTTAACTATAGACGAAACAATTTTATTAAAAAGACTTTTAAGCTTAAAAGTTGATAATACTGAAAATTTCTTCTCTGCTCATCAAAGACAAATTCTTTTAAAAATAATCATTAATTTTTTCACACTAAATATTGATGGATTTAAAACACCAAAATCAATAGAAGTTTTTAAAGAAGTTTTTTCCTAAAATATTAAAAACACAACTTTGTATTTTATAATTGTCTAAAAGTCTTGTTTTTCAATTCTTTTTTAAGTTAACTTTTCTCTCTTTTATTCAAAATTCCTTACTTTCGCAACTTCAATTAAGAATACATCAAAATGAGTACTAAATTTACTGAATACAAAGGACTTAATTTGCCAACTGTGGCATCTGAAGTGCTTGATTTTTGGAAAAAACAAAATATATTTGAACAAAGTGTAACTTCTCGAGAAGGAGAAACACCTTTTGTGTTTTTTGAAGGGCCACCTTCTGCAAACGGATTACCTGGAATTCACCACGTAATGGCGCGCGCTATTAAAGATATTTTTTGTCGTTATAAAACTCAAAAAGGATTCCAAGTTAAGCGTAAAGCAGGTTGGGATACACATGGTTTGCCTGTTGAACTAGGAACAGAAAAAGAATTAGGAATTACCAAAGAAGATATTGGAACTAAAATAACAGTTGCAGAATATAACGAAGCGTGCAAAAAAACCGTAATGCGTTATACTGATGTTTGGAACGACCTTACTGAAAAAATGGGTTATTGGGTAGATATGGAAGATCCATATGTTACATATAAGTCCAAATATATGGAAACGGTTTGGTGGCTTTTAAAAGAAATCTACAAAAAAGATTTAATTTATAAAGGGTATACAATCCAACCGTATTCTCCAAAAGCAGGAACGGGTTTGTCTTCGCACGAAGTTAATCAGCCTGGTTCCTATAGAGATGTTACCGATACTACAATAGTAGCACAGTTTAAAGCTATTGAAAGCACATTGCCAAGCTTTCTTAAGGGTTTTGGAACAGTACACTTTATGGCTTGGACAACTACACCTTGGACATTGCCATCAAACACTGCGTTAACAGTTGGACCAAAAATTGATTATGTTTTAGTTAAGACGTTTAATCAATATACTTTTGAACCTGTTAATGTCGTTTTAGCTAAAAATTTAGTTGGAAAACAATTTGGAAAAGGGTTCTTTGAAATTGAAGAAATTACGGATTTCGAAAATTATAAATCAGGAGACAAAAAGATTCCATACCAAATCATAGCTGAAGCAAAAGGTGCAGATTTAGTTGGAATTCGTTATGAACAATTAATGCCGTTAGTTTTACCAAATGAGAATCCGGAAAATGCTTTTAGAATAATTTCAGGAGATTTTGTTACCACGGAAGATGGAACAGGAATTGTGCATACAGCGCCAACATTTGGAGCAGATGATGCTAAAGTGGCTAAAGAAGCTACGCCAGAAGTTCCGCCAATGTTAGTAAAGGATGCTAATGATAATTTAGTGCCTTTAGTTGATTTACAAGGAAGATTCATTCAAGGTTTAGGAGACTATTCAGGAAAATACGTTAAAAATGAATACTATAATGAAGGAGAAGCGCCTGAGCGTTCTGTAGATGTAGAAATTGCTATTCAATTAAAAGAAGAAAATAAAGCCTTTAAGGTTGAAAAATATGTACACAGTTATCCTCATTGTTGGAGAACTGATAAGCCTATTTTATATTATCCATTAGACTCTTGGTTTGTAAAAGTAACCGAAGTTAAAGAGCGTATGTTCGATTTGAACGAAACGATTAATTGGAAACCAAAAGCTACAGGAGAAGGTCGTTTTGGGAACTGGTTAAAAAATGCAAACGATTGGAATTTATCACGTTCAAGATATTGGGGAATTCCATTGCCAATTTGGAGAACAGAAGACGGCACAGAAGAAATGATTGTTGGTTCTGTTGAGGAATTATACAACGAAATTGAAAAATCAATTGCTGCTGGTTTCCAAAAAGAAAATCCGTTTAAAGGATTTGAAATTGGTAACATGAGTGAGGCAAATTATGATTTGGTTGATTTACATAAAAATGTTGTTGATGCAATTGTATTAGTTTCTCCTTCAGGTAAACCAATGCAACGCGAAAGTGATTTAATTGACGTTTGGTTCGATTCAGGTTCTATGCCTTATGCTCAATGGCATTATCCATTTGAAAACCAAGAAAAAATAGACGGAAACCAAGATTTTCCAGCTGATTTTATTGCGGAAGGTGTAGATCAAACACGTGGTTGGTTTTATACGCTACATGCTATTGGAACGTTAGTTTTTGATAAAGTTGCTTATAAAAATGTAGTTTCAAATGGATTAGTTTTAGATAAAAACGGACAGAAAATGTCTAAACGTCTAGGAAATGCTGTTGATCCTTTTGAAACGCTTTCAGAATATGGTGCAGATGCTACACGCTGGTATATGATATCAAATGCAAACCCTTGGGATAATTTAAAGTTTGATATAGAAGGAATTGCAGAAGTGCGTCGAAAATTCTTCGGTACACTATATAATACCTATTCGTTTTTTGCTTTGTATGCAAATATTGACAACTTTAATTTCTCAGAACCTGAAGTTCCCTTAAATGAAAGGACGGAAATTGATAGATGGATTTTATCAGAATTACATACTTTAATTAATGATGTAGATACTTTTTACGCAGAATATGAACCTACAAAAGCAACTAGAGCAATTTCAGATTTTGTTCAAGAGAACTTAAGTAACTGGTATGTTCGTTTATGTAGAAGACGCTTCTGGAAAGGAGAATACGCACAAGATAAGATATCGGCTTACCAAACACTTTATACTTGTTTGCTTACTGTGGCTAAGCTTTCCGCTCCTGTTGCGCCTTTCTTTATGGACAGGTTATACCGCGATTTAACGCAAGCAACTGGTTTAGAAAATTTTGAAAGTGTTCACTTGGCAAACTTCCCGGTTTCGGTTGAAAACTTTGTTAATAAATCGCTAGAGAGTAAGATGATGAAGGCGCAAACGGTTTCTTCATTGGTTTTATCTTTGCGTAAAAAAGAAATGATTAAGGTGCGCCAGCCATTGCAAAAGGTAATGATTCCAGTGCTTGACGATAATCAACGTGCAGAAATTGAGGCTGTTTCCGACCTTATAAAAGCTGAGGTAAATGTAAAAGAAATAGTCCTGATGGATGATACTTCTGGGGTTTTAGTGAAGCAAATTAAGCCTAATTTTAAAGCACTTGGGCCACGTTTTGGAAAGGATATGGGGCTGATTTCTAAAGAGATACAGAATTTTACTCAAGAACAAATCAACCAGATAGAAAAGGAAGGAAATCTTACAATTGAAATTTCGGGAAAAAATGTTAATTTAACATCCGAAGATGTAGAGATTCTATCACAAGATATTCCAGGATGGTTAGTTGCTAATGCTAATGGAATTACGGTTGCACTAGACATTACTATTTCCGATGAGTTGCGTAATGAGGGAATAGCAAGAGAGCTAGTAAATAGAATTCAAAATATTAGAAAAGATTCAGGTTTTGAAGTAACTGATAAAATAAAAGTTCAAATACAAAACAATGCAGTAATTGAACAAGCTGTAGCAGCAAATATAAGTTACATTAAATCCGAAACATTAACAAGCGAACTGTTTTTTAACGAAAATCTAGAAAATGGTACGGAAATTGAGTTTGATGATTTAAAAACATTAATATCAATTTCAAAATAATGAAACCTAAGGGTTACATTTAAATTTACATTGTACAACTAAAAAAATGAGTTATGGTAGAGGAAAAATTAAGATATTCTGATGCAGAATTAGCGGAGTTCAAGGCGTTAATCCTTGAGAAAATAGAAAAAGCAAATGCTGACTTGGCTCTTATTAAGAGTGCTTATATGAACGATTCAAATAATGGAACTGACGATACATCGCCAACCTTTAAAGCTTTTGAAGAGGGTAGTGAAACTATGTCTAAAGAGGCAAATTCACAATTAGCTATTCGTCAAGAAAAATTTCTTAGAGATTTAAGAAATGCTGCCGTTCGTATTGAAAATAAAACATACGGTATTTGTAAAGTTACTGGTAAATTAATTAGTAAAGAGCGTTTAAAAGTAGTTCCTCATGCAACTATGAGTATAGAAGCAAAGAACTTACAACGTTAATCTTTACATAAAAATTGACTAACGCTCCAACAGGAGCGTTTTTTATTTAACAAAATTCTTACTTTTGTCAAAAATATCCACAATGTCTTTAAAAAGAGCTTATTTATTAGTTGTTCTTGTATTATTAATAGATCAAATATCAAAGATTTATATTAAAACCCATTTTTTTATTGGAGAATCAATCAATGTTTTAGGATTAGATTGGTTTCG
>CAZLGK010000037.1:0-14330 GCA_964559365.1 uncultured Flavobacterium sp. | reverse complement strand
TTCCTTGCTATTATTAGGACTTTTGTGCCTATTATTGCAGGAATTGTACATATGAAAAAAAGCAAATTCATGTTATATAATGTGCTTAGTTCATTATTGTGGTCTTTTACTTTAGTTTTTGCAGGACATTATTTATATAATCTGTTTTTAGATCAGTTTAATGTTGATTTGAAAAAGCATATTGAAACAATAATACTAACGCTAATTGCAATTACTACTTTCCCACTTGTATGGAATTATTTCAAACAAAAAAAATTACTTAAAAACCAAGAATAATGCAGTTGAGTTATTGGGAATTAAAAAATTGGTTTACCAATGTTGATTATACAATTGTTGGTAGTGGAATTGTTGGTTTGCATTGCGCCCTAGCATTAAGAGACAGGTTTCCAAGCAGTAAAATTTTAGTGTTAGAAAAAGGAATTTTACCACAAGGCGCAAGTACAAAAAATGCTGGTTTTGCATGTTTTGGAAGTGTTTCAGAAATCATAGATGATTTAAAAACGCACACAGAAGAAGAAGTAATCCAATTGGTTCAAAAAAGAGTCCAAGGTTTAAAGTTGCTTCGAAATCGATTAGGTGATCAGGTAATAGACTTCAAGCCATACGGTGCTTACGAGTTGTTTTTGAATAATGACGAACCTTTTTATAATGAGTGCCTTGAAAAGCTACCTTTTATAAATGATGTTTTAAGGTCTTTATTTAAAGCCGATGTATTTGCAAAAGAAATAGACCGATTTAACTTTCAAAATGTTTTCGAAAACTTAATTTTCAATCCGTTTGAAGGTCAAATAGATACTGGCAACATGATGCAAGCTTTATTAAAAGAAGTCATTTCAAAAGATATTTTAATTTTAAACCAACAAAATGTTACATCTTTCCAAGATTTAAATGACAAAGTTGAGGTTGTCACAAATGAGACTTCTTTTGTTACCAATAAATTATTATTTGCAACCAACGGTTTTGCTTCTCAATTAACTAAAAATCAAGTACAACCTGCAAGAGCACAAGTTTTAATTACAAAACCTATTGAAAACTTAGATATAAAAGGAACTTTTCATTTAGATAAAGGCTATTATTATTTTAGAAATATTGGAAACAGAATCCTTTTTGGCGGAGGAAGAAATCTTGATTTTGATGGAGAAACTACAACTGATTTATCTCAATCAAAAATTATTCAAGATAAATTAGAGGAATTATTAAAAACAGTAATTTTGCCTCATCAAAAATTTGAAATTGAACACCGTTGGAGTGGAATTATGGGTGTTGGAAATCATAAAAAACCTATTGTTGAACAACTTTCAAACAATGTATACTGTGGCGTTCGAATGGGAGGCATGGGAGTTGCAATAGGAAGTCTAATAGGAAAAGAGTTAGCGGATTTAGTTTAAATATGGCAGCAACAAAAAAAATCAAAAAAAGAAGTACTCCAAAAACTTCTAAAAAGAGTCCAGGAAAAAGAATTTTGTTTTTCTTTTTTAAGTTGTTTTTATGGTTTTTTGGAATAAGTTTGTTTTTTGTAATCTTATATAAATTTGTCCCTGTTCCTTTTACACCACTAATGGCAATTAGAGCTATTGAACATAATTCTGAAAACAAAGAGATGATTTGTTCACACGATTGGGTAGCGCTAGAATATATATCTCCAAACCTCCAAAAAGCTGTAATTTCTAGTGAAGACGGCTTGTTTTTAGAACATAATGGTTTTGATTTTAAATCGATTCAAAAAGCATTTGAGAACAATCAAAAAGGGAAAAAATTGAAAGGAGGAAGTACAATTTCTCAACAAACAGCCAAAAATGTATTCCTTTGGCAAGGAAGAAGTTATTTAAGAAAAGGGTTAGAAGCTTATTTTACAGTTCTCATTGAATTAATTTGGGGCAAAGAACGCATTATGGAAGTGTATTTAAACAGTATTGAAATGGGCGATGGTGTTTATGGAGCTCAGGCTGCTTCAATGTATTGGTATAAAAAAGAAGCAAAAAACTTAACAAAATATGAAGCTGCAGGTATCGCAGCAATTTTACCAAATCCTAGAAGGTTTAAAGCAACAAACTCTTCTTCGTATATTAATAAACGCAAAGCAAAAATTAGTAAATATATAGGGTATGTTAAGCTGGATTATCAATAGTAACAATAAATAAAATCTTATGAAAAAAGTAATTGTCATTTTAGCAGTTTTAAGTTTAGGGTTAACTTCATTTACTAATAACGAAATGCTTAAGCCTTCAATTGAACTAAGTGTAGGAGAAAGTTTTTCTCTAATTAACGACACAAAAGATAAAGTTTCCATTCATACAGGAACGGGTTTTGTTTCTTTAAACAAAGGGTCTAAAACAAGTATTGGTTGTAACGTAGGTAAAGAAGTTCGTTGGGCAGAAAGTGGAAAAAAAGGAGATGTTATTTTTAAAATCACAAAGGATATGTGTGGCAAAACTCTTAAACTTTCTGAGTTAATGAAATAAGTTTAAAAATCTTAAATTTAAGTCCAGCTTTTAGCGGGACTTTTTTTATATCCAGATTTTTTTCGTAACATTTTTTTTAATATTTCGACCAATTAATAAAACAATATAATTATGCAAGCACACGAAATAGATTACCAAATTTTTGGAGAAGAAATGCAATATGTAGAAATAGAACTAGATCCACAAGAAGTTGTTGTGGCTGAAGCCGGAAGTTTTATGATGATGGATAGTGGAATTAAAATGGAAACTATTTTTGGCGATGGAAGCCAACAAGAAGGTGGAATTTTCGGAAAACTATTATCAGCCGGAAAACGTGTTTTAACAGGAGAAAGCTTGTTTATGACTGCTTACCAAAATATTGAATATGGTAAGAAAAAAGTTTCTTTTGCATCTCCTTATCCAGGTAAAATTGTACCTATTGATTTACAAAAATATGGAGGAAAATTCGTTTGTCAAAAAGATGCTTTTTTATGTGCTGCAAAAGGTGTTTCAGTAGGAATTGATTTTTCTAGAAAACTAGGAAGAGGTTTGTTTGGCGGTGAAGGTTTTATTATGCAAAAGCTAGAAGGAGACGGAATGGCTTTTGTTCATGCTGGAGGAACATTAGCAAGAAGAGAGTTGAAAGCTGGTGAAGTTTTAAAAGTAGATACAGGTTGTATCGTTGGCTTTACAAAAGATATAGACTACGACATAGAATTTGTAGGTGGAATTAAAAACACAATTTTTGGTGGTGAAGGAGTTTTCTTTGCAACACTTCGTGGTCCTGGGATTGCCTATATTCAATCATTACCATTTAGTCGCTTAGCCGATAGAATTATTCAATCTGCTCCACAAATGGGAGGTAAAGATAAGGGAGAGGGAAGTTTGCTTGGTGGATTAGGAAATCTTTTAGACGGAGATAATAGGTTTTAATTCATATAATCAAACAAAAAAATCCGTTTCATATGAAACGGATTTTTTTGTTTGATTATATTGAGGAATATTATTTCAGTTCTCTTATTCCCATATTATATAAAATAAAAGCTTGAATATCAACTTGCTCATTAATAATTGCTTCTGTTGATTTTCCTGCACCGTGACCTGCATTAACATCAATTCGAATTAATGTTGGGTTTGTTCCAGTTTGTTTTGCTTGTAATTCTGCTGCAAACTTAAAACTATGTGCAGGAACAACTCTGTCATCATGATCACCGGTGGTTACCATTGTTGCAGGATATTTTGTTCCTGCTTTTACATTGTGAACTGGTGAGTAACCTTTTAAATAGTCGAACATTTCTTTACTTTGTTCGCTTGTTCCATAATCATAAGCCCATCCAGCCCCAGCGGTAAAAGTATGATAACGTAACATGTCTAAAACACCAACTTGTGGAATGGCAACTTTCATTAAGTCTGGACGTTGTGTCATTGTTGCCCCAACTAATAAACCTCCATTAGACCCTCCTTTTATTGCTAAATAATCTGAAGAAGTATATTTTTCATTAATTAAGTATTCAGCAGCAGCAATAAAGTCATCAAATACATTTTGTTTTTGCATTTGCGTTCCAGCATCATGCCATTTCTTACCATACTCACCACCACCACGTAAATTAGCAACAGCATATACGCCACCATTTTCCATCCAAACTGCATTTGCAATACTAAAATTTGGTGTTAAACTAATATTAAACCCACCATAAGCATATAAGATAGTTGGGTTTTTACCATTTAATTCTGTTCCTTTTTTAAAAGTAATAATCATAGGAATTTTTGTTCCATCCTTTGAAGTATAAAAAACTTGCTTTGATTCATAATCTTCTGATTTAAAATCAACATTTGGTTTATTATAGACTTTAGAAATACCATTTTTTGGATCAAACTCATAAATAGTCCCTGGAGTAACATAATTTGTAAACGAGTAATATAAAGTTGTTTCTTCTTTTTTACCACCAAACCCTCCAGCTGATCCTATTCCTGGTAATTTAATATCTCTTACTAATTTACCGTCGTAATCGTATTGTTTAATTTGTGATACGGCATCTTTCATGTATTCTGCAAAAATATAACCGCCACCTGTTGAAGTAGACAAAACATTTTCAGTTTCAGGAATAAAATCTACCCAATTTTCTTGATTTTGTTTTGCTAAATCAAATGTAATTACTTTTTTATTTGGAGCATTATAATTTGTTTCTACATAAAATTTAGCACCAACATTATCGATAACATTATAATCGTTGTTAAAATTATTTACAAGATTAATAACTGCACCATTTTTAGATAAATCTTTAAAATACAATTCATTACCAGATGTTGAGGTTGCAGCTGTTATAATTAAATAATTCTCATCTTCTGTTACATAACCTCCTACGTATCTTCTTTTTTCATTTAAACCAAAAATTACTTTGTCCTCCTTTTGTGAAGTTCCTAATTTGTGGTAATATAATTTATGTTGATCGGTTTTTGCAGAAAGTTCACTACCTGTTGGTTTATCATAGCTAGAATAATAGAAACCTTCATTTTTGTACCAAGACATTCCGCTAAATTTAACATCTACAATAGTATCTCCTACAATTTCTTTGTTTTCAGTATTTAATACAATAATTTTTCTCCAATCACTTCCGCCTTCTGAGATAGCATAAGCAGCCATTGAGCCATCTTTGGTAAAACTAAGTCCGCCTAAAGAAGTTGTACCATCTTCTGAAAAAGTATTTGGATCTAAAAACACCTCTTCATTTCCAGAGGAATCTTTTCTGTATAAAACGGATTGATTTTGTAAACCATTATTTTTATAAAAATAAGTAAAATTTCCTTCTTTAAAAGGCGCTCCTACTTTTTCATAATTCCAAAGTTTTTCTAATCTTTCTTTTAATTGATTTCTAAAAGGAATTTTTTCTAAGTAACCAAAAGTAACTTCGTTTTGATCTTTTACCCAATCCTTAGTTTCTTCGCTATGGTCATCTTCAAGCCAAAAATAAGGATCATTTATTTTTTCTCCAAAGTAAGTAAAAGTAGTGTCAACTTTTTTAGTCTCAGGATATTTTACTGTCATGTCTGCTTCTTGTTTTATTTCTTGTTTACACGAAAAGATAACGAGTGAAACAAGAGCAATTGGTATGATTTTTTTCATATTTAATAGTTTAGTTATTTACAAATTTAATAAATTGATTATTAAAGCTTTGTTAAAAAACAAAAACGACTGAAAATTCAGTCGCTTTGTAATTGAGTGTTATATTAATTTAATTTATAACAATTGGAAAAGTGACTGCAGCATCTGTACTTCCTCCAGCATTTGTAATATCTCCATCAGCAACTCCTAATGCGGATTTGCTTGGTAAGTGTCTTAAAGTTACAGTTAAGTCTCCTGAAGCTCCTGAAGTACCAGCAACTAAGGTAAATTCTAAACCAACAGGATCTCCATTTGCATCAGTATCGTTATAAGTTATTGTTCCTAATGAAGAAGCTATTTGATAAAATACTTGATGGTCTATTCCTTC
Source organism: uncultured Flavobacterium sp. (assembly GCA_964559365.1). GTDB lineage: Bacteria > Bacteroidota > Bacteroidia > Flavobacteriales > Flavobacteriaceae > Flavobacterium. The sequence continues at coordinate 8,398 of CAZLGK010000037.1, read as the reverse complement.
TTCTTCAACTTCAGTTGTAATGTCTTCAGCAGGGTCTACTAATTCATTTGAAAAAGTAGTTGAACCTGTATATGATGTTCCTGCAACTAAATTACCAGAAACAGTGACTACAGGTGCATTTGGCCCATCGCCATCTAAATCTGTTGAAGTTAAGGTTATAGTTTGCCCTCCATTTACTAGCGTTACTCTTACAGTTGTAATAACTTCTTCTTCATTAACAGGTGCATTATCATCATTTGAACATGAAGTTAAGAATATTGTTGGGATTAATAATAAAGCGATAAGTTTTAAATTTTTCATGATGTGATTTTTTAATAATTAAATTTTAATTGAATTTGAAAATTTCTACCCATTTCGTCTACAAAAAAACGTTGACGATTTAGATAATCTCGATACGTTGTGTTAGCAATATTTTGAACACTAAAAGAGGTGGTTAGACTGTTTTTTTGGTTAATTTTAAAAGTCATTTCACTATAAAAATGCAATAAATGATATCCTTTTGGCGGAGAACTGATATCAACTGTAACAGGTGTTAATTGGTTGTTTATGATAATATTGGTCTCAAAATTATAATTAGGAAATTGATTTTGTCTTAAAACCAATTCGCTTTTTAATTCTGTTGCCAAATTAAACCACGATTCGTTTTTATATTGAATTTTATTATTTAAAACAAAAGGTGGTATATCAATCAAATAATTGTTAGCAGTTAAGTTTTGCCCTTTTACATAAGCTAAGTTTGATTCATGTGAAAAATGATCGGAAATTACCCATTTTGTATTTACATCAAACCCTGTTAATAAAGCTTCAGTTTGTTTATATTCCCAAACAGGAAAAGCTCCACGAATAGTGGTTTCAAAGCCAATAGGTTGTAAATACATAAAGTTTGAAATTCTATTCAAAAATGGATTTATTTGAATGGTAAACGATTTCCAGTCTTTCGTAAAAGTCGTATTAAATTTATAGGCTTGTTCTTTTTTTAAACGCAAATCTCCTAATTCAATTTGACCTGTAGAATGATGTAATCCATCACTGAATAATTCTGATGGATTTGGATTTCGTGAAGCTAAACTTAAGTTTATTAACCATTCCATTTCGTGATGAAACTGCTTTTTTAATCCAATATTTGCGGTAATATTATGATAATCAAAAGTTGGTTTTGTAAGCCATTGATTACCCTCTTCACCTACTATAAATTGAGGAAATACAGAATCATAACCGCGCTCTGACCATCTTGACTTTAAATAATATTTAGTAGCTTCTATCTTTGAAAAATCATAACGCAAACCCGATTCTAAAAAAGTGGCGTTATTAAATTTTAAAACAGCAATTCCATAAACACCAGCATCTAATTTTTCATAACTTGGAATTAAAGGTCGAACCCCAGTTTCAGGGTTAGCAAAGTTATTTTGGTAGCCCAAATTTAATCCTGATTTTAGCTTCCAATTATTTATGGAAGTTTTGTAATCTGCTAAAAAAGTATGTGTTGCTAATTGTAAATCTAAAGCGGCCTTGTTCGCATTAGCACTTGATCTTCTAACATCAAATTCCAAACGATTGTTGAATTGAAAAGCATATTGCAATTCTAATGAAGTATTTTCATTTAACCATCTTTGATAGTTTATTCTTGCAATATGATGTTGTACTTCTTGTTTTGGCGCATCAATAGAGTAGGTGAAAGGCTCTATAACACTCGGCTCCTGATTATTAATTGAGTTATACAAATCATTCACATTTCCAATATGTGAAGCTTTAATAATTCCAATTTGAGCATTGTAAAAACTGTAAGTTGCGTTAAAATTATACTTTTCCTTAGCGAAGCGAATGCCTCCTGAAAAGTTTTGCTCGCGATTTCCTGAATTTGACAATACATAATCAGGTGTTTTTCTATCACCTAAATATTTAAATGTACCTAAAATATTCCAACTCCAACCGTAGCGATTTCCTTTTTGAATACTCGAACTTATACTTCCCCCCATTCCATTAGAATCTAAGTTTAGAATCGTTTTTCCAACTAATGTGTCTTTTTTGATTATTTCAGGTTCTATAACTATAATTCCACCAATAGCATCACCACCATATTGTAAAGCAGAGGATCCTTTAATTACTGTAATTTTTCCAGCTGAATTGATGTCAAAATTTGGAGCATGTTCGGTTCCCCATTGTTGGTCTTCTAGCCTTACATTATTATTGATGATTGGCACACGACTACTATGTAACCCATTAATAACGGGCTTTATTATAGTACTTCCAGTTTTTAAAACAGAAACACCTGATACTTCTTTTAAAGCGTCGCCTAATGTTTGATTACTAAATTTTTCTATTTGTATTCCTTTTAGAATTTGTTCATTACTACTTACGTTTTTACTGTTTCCACTTTGTTTAACTGTAATGACATCCAATTTAGTGATATCTAATTGTAATTGACGATTAATTATTAAGTCTGTTGAAATTTCCAATGTTTCTTCAATAGCTTGATAACCAATATAAGAGATATAAAGTTTCTGTTTTCCTTTTGGAATATCTGATAAAATATAACTTCCATTTATATTTGAGGAAGTTTTTTTATTCGCGATATGCACGTGCGCATCCACTAATGGTAAGCCGTTTTCATCTGAAATTATTCCGGTTATTGTAACTTGTGAAAATCCGAATAAGCTAACCAAAAAGAAAAATAATATCGATAAAAATCGCATTTCTTTTAGTTTAAATGTAACATAACGTATCATTTTTATGATATCTGTAGAATCTATTTAAACTATAGTGGGAGGTCCTCTTGACGAGAATAGGCTTCCACAAAACGAACTGAAATTCTCTTTGTTTGAAAATTGATAAGGAATTTCAAAATGAGGTGGAAAGAAAGTATATGTAAAAACTTCTGGAGAAAGAAAACTGGCAAATTTGAAATCACAAACAGGACAATTTTCTTTTTCTGAAAAAGTTTTTGTTTTTTCTACAAAAGAAGAAGTTTTCTCTTCATGAGAATGATGCGTAAATGTGTGTATAGATTGATAACTAACAGCGAATAGCACTGATAGCATTAAAACAACATTTATATAAGCAAACCTCTTTTTCATTTTTACAAAGATAATTTATTTTTGAATTGAAATAAAAATAGAACATATAATTAACTAAATTTTAGGTTTAGAATTTATATATTCTATTAATAAACTTGCAATTATATTTTTAAAGAGAAGTTATTTTTTAGTTAGATTGTTATTGAGTAAATATTCCGCAATCTGTATAGTATTTGTTGCAGCACCTTTTCTTAAATTATCAGCAACAATCCACATGTTGATAGAATTTGGCTGACTTTCGTCTCTTCTTAATCTCCCAACAAAAACATCATCTTTTCCTTCCGCATAAATTGGCATAGGGTAAGTTTTTGTGTCTAAATTGTCTTGTAATGTAATTCCAGAAGTATTGTGCAAAATTTGACGAACATCATTTAATTCATAATCGTTTTCGAATTGCACGTTTACAGCTTCACTATGACCACCTACAACAGGAATTCGAATTGCGGTTGCAGTAACTGCAATTGTTTTATCGTTTAATATTTTTTGAGTTTCACGAACTAGTTTCATTTCCTCTTTTGTGTAGCCGTTTTCTTCAAAAACATCACATTGAGGAATTGCATTTCTATGAATAGGATAAGGATAAGCCATTTCTCCTTTAACTCCATTATACTCGTTTTCTAATTGTTGTACTGCTTTTACTCCTGTTCCGGTAATAGATTGGTAGGTAGAAACCACAATTCTTTTTATTTTATATTTAGCGTGTAATGGCGCTAAAGTCATTACCATTTGAATAGTAGAGCAGTTTGGGTTTGCAATAATTTTATCGTCTTTTGTTAAAGATGAAGCATTAATTTCTGGCACTACTAGTTTTTTTGAAGGATCCATTCTCCAAGCAGAAGAATTATCGATAACTGTCGTGCCCACTTCAGCAAATTTTGGAGCCCATTCTAACGAAGTTTCTCCACCCGCTGAAAATAAAGCAATATCTGGATGCATTTCTACAGCTGTTTGTAAACCAACAACTTTATAAGAGTTTCCGTTCCATTCTAATTCTTTACCAACTGATTTCTCAGATGCAACAGGAATTAATTCTGTTACCGGAAAATTTCTTTCTGCTAATACTTTTAACATCACTTCACCAACCATTCCGGTTGCGCCAACAACTGCTACTTTCATTTTTAAATTAATTTGAAGTACAAAAATATAGAATATTATTTGGATTAAATGAACTTATTGAATTTTTCACAAAACTTTAAAAAATAAGAAAAATCCCGCTTATTAAGCGGGATTTAGTTAGAATATATAATGTAGCGGATGTGACTATTTTTTCAAAAGATCTCTAATTTCTGCTAATAAATCTTCTTGAGATGGTCCAGCAGGAGCAGGAGCTTCTTCAACAACTGGCTTTTTAGTTTTGTTATACGCTTTTACAATCATAAACATTACAAAACCTACGATTACTAAGTTTACTAACGTATTAACCCAAGCACCATAACGAATTGCAACCTCTGTAACTTCGGCAACTCCTTCTGAAGCAGCAACAGCTTCTGTTAAGATTACTTTCTTGTCTGCAAAGTCAACTCCACCACTGAAATAACCCACTAGTGGCATTACAATGTCATTAACAAAACCATTTACAACTCCGCCAACAGCGCCAGCCATAATTACAGCAACAGCAAACTCAACTACGTTTCCTGTCATGATGAAATTCTTGAATTCTTTTAACATATTTATTTAGTTTGATTAGTTAATAATGAACGAATTTAACAAAAAATTTAACAATTGATTAATTTTTATAAAAAATTCTTTTTACCCTTTGCGATATTCCGGTAAGAATCTCATAAGAAATGGTATTTGTTTTTTCTGCAATTTCATTTACGGTTAACTGCTCGCCAAAAATGATGACTTCATCTCCAGAGTTGCAGTTTATAGAAGTTACATCAACCATAAGCATATCCATACAAATATTACCAAGAATAGGTGCTTTTTGATTGTGAATTAAAATATGGCCTACACCATTTCCCCAAGCCCTTCTAATCCCATCAGCATAGCCAACAGGAATTGTGGCCACTTTCATTTTTTCTTTAACTAAATATTTTCGGCTATAACCAATACTTTCGCCATTTTCAACGATTCTAATTTGCGAAATAATACTTTTTAAAGTACTTACATTCTGAAGATTTTTATTTTCACTTTCCGAATTTCCCGCACCATAAAGTCCAATACCCAACCGCGCCATTTCCATTTGATAATGCGGATAATTAAAAATCCCAGAAGTGTTTAAAATATGTCGGATTGGTTTTTTATGTAAAACACTAATTAGCTCTTTATAAAACTTTTCAAACCTATTAAATTGTAACTCGGTGAAATCTTTAAAAGTAATATCGTCAGAAGCTGCTAAATGCGAAAAGACACTTTTAACTTCAATAAAATTGTTGTTCTTTAATAGTTTTTTCAACTCAGGCAATTCATGTGATTCAAAACCCAATCGATGCATGCCAGTATCCACTTTTAAATGAATAGGATATGAAATAATGTTTTGCTGTTTTGCGATTTTTAAAAATGCTTGTAATCCTGTTATTGAATATATTTCAGGCTCTAAATCGTAAGCTATCATGGCGTGAAAGCTACTATTTTCAGGATTCAAAACCATTATTGGAACTTTAATTCCTGATTTTCTTAATGCAATACCTTCATCTGCAAACGCAACGCCTAAATAGTCAACATTGTTGTGCTCTAGAAGTTTAGCTATTTCGTAACCTCCATTTCCATATCCAAAAGCCTTAACCATAACCATGATTTTAGTTTTGGGAGCCAATTTTGATTTGTAAAAGTTAAGATTATGACTTAAAGCATCAAGATTAATTTCTAAAACCGTTTCATGATTTTTTTCTTCTAAAACCACAACAATTTCATCAAAATAAAAATTTCGAGCTCCTTTAATTAAAATGGTTTCATTTTCAAAAGAATTTAAATTAAATTGCTTTAAAAAATCACTTGTTGTAGAAAATGAAATTACATTTGGAAGATCATTTAAATAACTACTAATGGTTTCTCCAATTGTAATTATTCTATTAATTTTGTTGCTTTTTATTGCACTTGCAACTTTTTGATATAATTCATTTAATGGTAATCCGCCTTGAAAAACATCAGAAAGAATTATTGTTTTTTTGCTGTGGAGTTTTTGTTGTTCTAGGAAATCTAAAGCAATTTGCAATGATTGATAATCAGACGAATAAGAATCATCAATTAGTAAACAATTATTAATTCCTTTTTTAGCTTGCAATCGAAGTTCAATAGGATACAATTGCTCAATTCGTTCTTGAATATCTTTTGTACTGTATTTTAAAAACAACATTGTAATAATACAAGTTGTTGCGTTATTTATGGAAGCATCATCATTAAAAGGGATCGAAACTTTAAAGTCAAGGTTCTTCCCTGTAATTTCTATATCTGTAAGTTTATTGCTCTTTATTTTTTTAGATAAAAAATAATCTGCTTCTTTGTCTTCAAAACTCCAAGTAATTGTTGGTGAACTGATGTGTTTTTCTACTTCTGCATTTTTTTCTAAAAGTACAACTTCACAATTTCTAAAAAGTGCTGTTTTTTCTTTAATTTTTTCAGCCAAATTCTCAAAACTTTCATCATGAGCATTTCCTAAATGAGTAAAAATTCCAATATTGGGTTGAATGATTTCTTGAAGTTTTTCCATTTCTCCTTTTTGAGAAATACCGGCTTCAAATATTCCTAAGTTATGATTTTCGTTGATTCCAAAAATGGATAATGGAACACCAACTTGTGAATTATAACTTTTCGGACTTCTTACAATTTTAAAATCGGGACTCAAGAGAAAATTAAGCCATTCTTTTACAATCGTTTTTCCATTACTTCCTGTAATTCCTATGGTTGGAAACTCAAATAAATTTCGGTAATAAATTGCCGTTTTTTGTAGCGCTTTTAAAGTGTTTTTTACTACAATAAAATGCGCTTTATCTTTTAAATGTATTGGTATATGTTCTACAACAAAAAAAGAGACACCTTTTTCAATGAGTTGTTCAATATATTGATGTCCGTCGTGATTATTACCTTTTAAAGCAAAAAAAAGTGTTCCGTTGTTGTTTTGCAACGAACGGCTGTCAATAGAAATATTTTCAACATTAAAATCAGGAAATTTTTCTTGATTTTTAATGTCTAAAGTAGATGTAATATGTTGTAAAGTATAATTCAAAGAAACTATTTTTCTGAGTTTTCTCTTAATGCTTTGTAATAAGCAGCTCTACTTAGTGGTTCGTATTCTTCTGTTTCACCAAGCATTACTAACTTGTCATTTTCAGACTTTCTAAAGCTATAATTTGCCAAATTTCCGGTACGTGTACAAACGGCATGAACTTTAGTTACATATTCAGCAGTTGCCATAAGCGCAGGCATTGGTCCAAAAGGATTTCCTTTAAAGTCCATGTCCAATCCAGCAACAATAACCCTAATTCCGCTATTGGCCAAATCATTACAAACAGCAACAATTTCATCATCAAAAAATTGAGCTTCATCAATACCTACAACATCGCAACCTTGAGCAAGAATTCGTATATTTTCAGCAGCAGGAACTGGTGTAGAACGAATTTCATTTTTATTATGAGAAACCACCATTTCATCATCGTAACGAGTATCAACTGCCGGTTTAAAAATTTCAACTTTTTGTTTTGCAAATTGTGCTCTTTTTAAACGACGAATAAGTTCTTCTGTTTTTCCAGAAAACATTGAGCCACAGATAACTTCTATCCAGCCAAATTGTTCGTGTTGATTTACTGTATTTTCAAGAAACATTTCGTATATTTCGGTCAATTAATATTAGAATCTACTACTTTTGTAGTCGTAACAAACTTACGTAAATTTACACTAAAGACAAACAATATAAGTTTTTAAGTAAGTTCTTTATTTTCAAGTTTTAAAATAATATTTTTACAAGAAATTTATAATTATTCAATTTCTATTCCTTTAAGTTATGAAGAAAAAGTTAGAAGCCGAACTAATCAGCATTGCACACCGAGTTTTGAAGTTAAAAAATCGTTCTGAAACGGTTCAACTGCATGAAGAGACAAAAAAACTGTACGACCAATTAACGGTTTTGCGTTTTTATGAAGAAAACATAGCTGTTGCTGAAAAAGAAATTTCTCGTGAAGATTTAGAACATAAATTAGAAAATCCAAAAGTTTCTGATGTACTAGAAAAAGCGGTAGTTGAGGAAAAAATTGAAGAACCAGTTGTTGAAGTTAAGACAAAAGAACCACTTGAAGAATCAATTATTGAAGAGGAAGTTGTACTGGAAGCGGAAGACGAGCAAGAAGTTGAAGAAGAAATGGCTTTAATTCACGAAGATGACATCA
>CAZLGK010000036.1:0-14406 GCA_964559365.1 uncultured Flavobacterium sp. | reverse complement strand
CCAGCTCCAATTAATCCTTTTGATGATAAAAATTCAGCATGACTATCTGCTCGAACTCTAAAACTAGCATAAAAATCATATTGTGCTTCTAAAATTAAACCTTTATCAGATACAACACCACCAACATCTATTTTATCTAAAAACATCACAGAGGGTTGTGCTTGTCCAATTGTTACTATTGCTGGATTACCTTGAGAAATAGTAAAAGGAGAGCCGTTAATTATATTTCCAGCCCCATCAGTAACAGTAACTTGAAAGGGTGTAGGTTCTGGAGTAGATAAATACAAATAATGTTCTTTAATTAAAGTTGGAGCATTGTCCTCATTCGCATGTAATGGCGGAATCCAATGTTTGTTGCTTAATTGAGATAAAGCTAAATTGCTAATAAACAGTATTGTAATAAATAAAAAACGTTTCATTTGGGTTTGATTTTTGCAAAGATGTAAAATTAAATAGATTATTAGTATAATTCTAAATAATTAACTAAAAATATGCTCTTAATTGTATGCTTCCAATATGAATTGTGTTGCTTGTTTCTGATTTTCTACCTTGATAATTAATATTAATATCTAGGTATTGTGTAATGTTTTTTTGTAAAAGTAAACGCCAAACCCCATTTTTTCCATTTTGTAAACCTTGTAGCATTTGAAAACCAACTGGAGATGTTGCGTTTCCACTAAAAATGTTATTGTAATAGCTATATTCACCATTTATAGAAAAGCCTTTTTCACTATTAAAAGTGAAAGACGTTCCAAATTTATTTTGACTAGATTTTTCCTTTAAATTAATTGAATTTTCTTGATTTTTAAATTCGTAAAATACATCTAAACTAGCATTTTTAGAAAACAAATATGAAATTTTAGGAGACAATTCATAACTGTTAATGTAAAAATTACGAGCTGCATAATTGTCAGAAATACTTTCTGAAGTTCCAATTGAACTGTTTACTTGTAACAACCAGCTTTTCTTTAATAAATGCATATATTGTAATTGATGTGAGCGCAAATTATTTTCTTGTGAACCAATGCTTAATAAGTTTTTTATAGAATTAGTTAAATAAGAATAAGTGGTTGAATGTTTTTGTTTTCCTCTATTAAAATATAAGTTATTTCTAAAAGAATTGTTTTGTCCTAAAATATTATTACCTGATTTTTCAAATGGATTAAGATTGAATTCATTAGAATCACGGATATTTCTTCGTTCAACTAAAAATGAAGTTTGATTGTAAAAATGAGAAATAAATTTTTTAAAACCAGTTTCATTTTGCCAAACTAAACCATTAAACAAGATAGATTGTGAAAACTTGTTTTTATTTGTTTTAACAAATACTTGATTTGGTAAAAAAACTCTAACATATTTAGCTTGATCTGGGAAAGGAGCAATTTCAAACTCTTGAAGTTCTTGAATTCCATTGTTATTATAATCATTCCACGCATAAATTCCTTGTCCGGGTTCTACTTCAAGATAAGTAAATTCTTGTTGAGCAATTGTACCTGAAGTGGTTTCGTAAACAGTAGTAAATTGAATTAACTGTTTAAAAAAATGTGTATTATATAAAATTCTAGAATTTAATGAGGGCTCATTTTCTCTGTTTACATCTTCAAATTGTAAATTTCTATAATTAATAAAAAGACTTAAATTGCTTTGCTCATTTTTAATTAATTGAGATTTTAAATAATATGAATTAGACCAGTTTACTTTTTTTAATATTCCGTTTTTCAAACTGTCATTTACCCTATTTAAATACCCTAATTCAATAAAAACTTTTGTAGAATCACCACGACCAATAAATCCTCCAAATTCAGAAAATCGCTGACTTAAATTACTTAAATCATTCGTATTCATTAAAATTTCTTTATTATTTTCATGCCTAAAGCTTCCGCCTACCCAATTTTTTTTTAAATGAAATTTTAATTGATTTTGTGTTCTAAAGAAATTTGATTTAGCATAAGAACCATCACTTTTTAAAATACTACTTTCTGTGCTTAAAACACTTTTTTTATGTTTTAATATTGCAGATAATTGATGTTTGTTTCCAGAAAAGTTTTTAGAGAAATTTAGCTTTTCAAACTGGTATCTTGCAAAACCACTTTTCTTTAAATTAAAATTTAATCCGCTAGAAATTAAACTTTGGTTACCCAGTGGGTTTGATAAATTCCAATCTCTATTGAATTCAATGTTAAATATACGTTCAATGCTTCTAAAATCTTTTTGAATTAATTGAATATTAGTAAATGCATCTACATTTAATTTTCCTGTAAAAAGTCGTTGCTTAGCATTTATTTTTCCTGCAACTCCTTTATTGTCATTGTCATCGATATTTGAATAAAGATTTTTATCATTATTACTTACAGCAATTTCAAAATCTATATTTGTTTTTTCTGAAGGTGTATAGTTTCCTAAAACTGTTGCAATTTGAATTTTTGTTGGTGCTATTAAAGGAATCGTTGGTTCAAAATTTCCTTGGGGAACACCAGCAATAGGTGTAACATACTCATAAATTTTTCCAACAGTATTATTGTTACTTAAAATATAATTACCAAGATTATTTCCTACGAAAGTAAATCGTACGTTGTATAATTCATCTGTTTCATCATTTGAAAAAACAAAAGCTTCAATTCCGCCAATAAATTCTTTTTTATATAAAATTTTATTATCAGAATAAGAATCTAAATAAGCGGAAGGAGCAGTCATTAATGTATTATCATCTCCAGCATTTTGTAAAACATCAATTTGTTCTGCCGATAAATTTTGTTGTAGAGGTTGATTTTTTATATCGTTTTCAGAATAAATAAAACCACCAATTTTAAATTTTTCTTGCTCATGAACAACACCTCCATAAGTTACAAAACGTGTAAAGTTTCTATCTGTATATTGATATTCTATATTTATTCGCATTTCAGAATTTATTGGAAAAATAGAGTTAAAGATTACTTCACCAGCATTGTAATCAATAATGTAGTCATTGTTTTCACCCCGTTCTAACAAAATTCCGTTTACATAAACTCGTTCAGATCCAGAAATTACTAACACATATAATTCGCCATTATTTCCTCTTAACTTATAAGGGCCTTGATTTCCTTCTTGACCTGTAAATGTGCTTCTTGCATATTGTCCGCGAACTAATGCTGCCGATGTAAAAATATCGGTTTTTTTTTCGGGTGTACCCAATGTGAAATGAGTAGATAGGCCTTGTACTTTTTTATTAAAATTTAAAAACTGAGATTGTCTATTCTCTAAAAACAAGTCTCCCGCTCTAATGTTCCAATTTTCTGAAAACAATTCGATAAAAATTTGATCAAATTCATCTAATTTTTGAGAATAACCACCATCTTGCAATGGAATGTTACTATCTTGAATAGAAGCGCGCAAACTTACTTTATCTGATATTTTTCCAGTAATTTGTAAGTCTAAATTTGAATTTACAACCGTATTTTGATTGTTTCCAACAGTAATTCCTCGAGAAATACTTCCAGAAGTTGTTAAACCATCAAAAGGCTTAAAGTTGCTTTTTGTTTCTTTATTAATGGTATATAGTTTTCCTGCTTCGTTTGAAACTACTTTAGTGTCATCATAAATAGTATAGGTTTTTGTTAAAAATTCAGGAAATTTTAGATAACGAACAGTTAATGAATCGGTTGAAGTAAAATTATCTTTAAAAATTAAGGTGCTTTTTTTAAAATCTACTTTGTAATTACTTGAATCAATTACATTGCCGCTTTTATCTATAATTTTAAAGAAAGCTTTATTAATACTTACTGTTTCAATAAAAAGAGTGTCTTTTGTTACGGTAATTTTTTTAGATTTATAAGGTGTTTCTATTTCTTGGCTCCATATGCCAGAAACAAAAAATAGAAAAACCCATAAAATCCATCTTTTTGTCATAAATACTATAACTCCTATTTTTCAAAAGTAGTATTAATAAGCCTAATTCTTTAAGAATTAAACTAAATAAAAGTATTACGTAGGTCTCGGTTTTATTCTTTCGTAACGATTTGCATGGTTTCCCTAGAAATTTGTTTCAGTAAAACCGTTTTGTTGTTTTCTACATTTTCAGCTACTTTTTCGTCAAAATGCCTAATTGTATAAAGCGATACATTTTCGTTAAAAGTTACTTTGAATTTTTTAGCTAAAATATTCTTTACTTCTATGAAGTTATTGAATTTATCTTCAACACAAACCGAAAAACTTATAGCCGAATTTTGAATAAGATTTACTTTTAATTTGTGTTGGTGGAAGAGCGCAAATATTTCGCTGATGTGTTCTTCCATAATGAACGAAAAGTCTAATGAAGAAAGTGAAAGTAACAACTGACTTTTTTTTACAATATAACAAGGAATATGTGGTTCTAAATCGGCTCCGCGAGAAACTCTTGTTCCTGGTAAAAGCGGATTAATAAAAGATTTAACATATAAAGGAATTTCCTTTTTTTGAAGCGGTTGTAATGTTTTTGGGTGGATTACACTTGCTCCATAAAAAGCCAATTCAATTGCTTCTCTGTATGAAATTTGATTTAACAAAATGGCATTTTCGAAATAACGAGGGTCTGCATTTAAAACTCCTGGTACGTCTTTCCAAATCGTTACACTTTCTGCACCAATACAATATGCAAATATAGCAGCAGTATAATCTGAACCTTCACGTCCTAAAGTAGTTGTAAAATTGTTTTCATCGGCACCTAAAAATCCTTGTGTAATGTTGAGGGTGTTCTTTTTTATATTTTTTGAAATTCTTTTTTGAGTGGCTTCCCAGTCTACATTTGCATCTCTGTATGTGTTGTCGGTTTTAATAAGGTTACGAACATCAATCCAATTATTATACAATCCATTTTCGTTAAAATAAGCACTAACAATTGTTGTAGATAATAATTCTCCAAAACTTACAATTTGGTCGTAGACAAAATTGTAGTTTGGCGATTTGTTACTTCTAATAAAATATTCTAAATCTTCAAAGTGACTGTTCACAGCATAAAAAGCATCGTGTTCTTCATCATCAAATAAGTCGAGTAAAATTTGATTGTGGTATTTTTTAACTTCTTGAATAGAAGATTGTAAAGCTGGAGATTTTTCAAAATAGTTTTTGATTACTTCCTCAAAAGCATTAGTGGTTTTTCCCATTGCAGAAATAATCACTAAGACATTTTCATGTCCTGCTTTTTGCATTACTTCTAAAACATTTTTAACACCATCAGCATCTTTTACAGATGCACCACCAAATTTAAATATTTTCATTTTTAATTATACTTTATTTTTTTACAAAAGATTCAATACCTGCTTCATCCATTTGAACTACATACCAATCTTCTAATATTTTTGCACCTGATTTTTTGTAGAACTCAATAGCATTTGTATTCCAGTCTAAAACGTTCCATTCAATTCTTCGCACATTGTCTTTTTTGCCTTGTTTTATGATTTCGCTGTAAAGCGCAATTCCGGCTCCAGTTCCTCGGGCAGATTCTTTAACTACTAGATCTTCTAAATGAATGGTTTTACCTTTCCAAGTTGAATATCGATAATAGTACAGCGCAATTCCAATAATTTCGTTGTTTCTTTCGGCAATAAATGTATGAAAAAGAGGTTTTTCAGAAAAACCATCACGAATTAAATCTTCTACAGTAACAACAACGGCATCAGGTTCTTTTTCAAAAATTGCAAGCTCAATAATAAGATCTAAAACTGCTTGCATGTCTTTTGGTTCTCCTTTTCTAATAATCATTTGAATAAAGATTTGTTTATTAAATACAAAAATAAGATTCTGACAAACATATAGCGAAATAATTTATTCATTTCACAAAAAACACGATATTTGTACCATAACACAACACATTGATTACTAATGGAAGAAAAAAACACAACTTTAGGCGAATTTATTATTGAAAATCAAACCTCATTTCAATATTCAACGGGAGAATTGTCGAGAATAATTAATTCTATTCGTTTGGCGGCTAAAGTAGTTAATTATAAGGTAAATAAAGCTGGATTAGTTGATATTGTTGGTGCAGCTGGAGAACAAAATATTCAAGGAGAAGATCAACAAAAATTAGATGTTTATGCTAATGAGGTTTTTATTCAAACACTAATTAATAGAGAAATTGTTTGCGGAATTGCTTCCGAAGAAAATGATGATTTTATTACGGTTGCAGGTTCAGACAACAGCCATAATAATAAATATGTAGTTTTAATGGACCCTTTAGATGGTTCTTCTAATATAGATGTAAATGTTTCAGTGGGTACAATATTTTCAGTTTTCAGAAGGGTTTCTCCAGTAGGGACGCCTGTAACAGAAGCCGACTTTTTACAACCTGGAACAGAACAAGTTGCTGCGGGTTATGTAATTTATGGAACATCTACAATGCTTGTTTACACTACGGGTCATGGGGTTAATGGTTTTACCTTGAATCCTGCAATTGGGACATTTTATTTATCACATCCAAATATGCAATTTTCTAAGGATGGAAATATTTATTCCATAAATGAAGGAAATTATATTCATTTTCCACAAGGTGTAAAAAATTATTTAAAATATTGTCAGGCTGAAGAAGGAGACAGGCCTTACACTTCAAGATATATAGGAAGCTTAGTTTCCGATTTTCATAGAAACATGATAAAGGGTGGAATTTATATATACCCAACTAGTTCTAGGGCTCCAAAGGGGAAATTAAGATTATTGTATGAATGTAATCCAATGGCCTTTCTTGCAGAACAAGCTGGAGGAAAAGCATCAGATGGCTATGGAAGAATAATGGAAATTCAACCAACTGAATTACATCAAAGAGTTCCGTTTTTTTGCGGAAGTTTTAATATGGTAGAAAAAGCAGAAGAGTTTATGAAGAATTCATAACAATAAAAAAGCCCTTCATTAATGAAGGGCTTTTTTATTACTTATTCATATGTTGCATTTCATACATAAAAGTTTCTAAATCTACATTTAGAATTAATAATGAAAGCGCTTTGTTAACAATATATTCAACATTGCTTGGAGTAAACCCTAACGCTAATGAAAAACGCGTTAAGATTTGCTTTTGTTTTGGCCCTAACACGTGGTCAGCATAAACCATCCTAGCTAAATCATAAAGTCTTTCTAACCTTTGAGTATATAATACTGGAGGGTTGATAGGGTATTTTGAAGGGTTTTCTAAAATCTCTTCATATTCTTCTTTTGAGATTTCAAGTCTTGTAGCTAATTTGTCTAAAAATTCTTTTTCTTCAGGAGTTAATTCTCCGTCAGATAAAGCAACTCTAACAATTGCAGAAAAATGACTTTTATTTCTGTTTTTAAATTCGTTATCAAATAAATCTGAAAATGACATAACTGTATGTATTAATGTTATGCAAATATACTTTATATTTCATTTTTTAGAAAAAAAATGAAAGCTTTTATTAATGAATTTATTTAATTATAAAATAAATTGTAAGTTTGAAAAACCCAAAAAAATATATCTATGTCACAATTTTGGCTTTATTTTAAATTAGGACTTGAGCATGTTTTGGATATTCATGCTTATGATCATGTAATGTTTTTAATTGCTTTAATGATTCCTTATGCATTTAAAGATTGGAAGCGTGTATTCTTGTTAGTTTCATTATTCACTTTAGGACATACGTTGTCATTAATTTTATCAGTATTTGGAACGGTTTTTATTGCTCCAAAATATGTTGAATTTTTAATTCCGATAACAATTTTAATTACAGCCTTGTTTCATTTGTTTACAGCCGGAAAATCTTCTAGAAAAGAAAGTATTTCATTTGTAGCTGTTGTCACATTATTTTTTGGAGTAATACATGGATTAGGTTTTTCAAATTATTTTAATTCTATTTTACCAGGAAGCGCAGCTGATAAATTATTGCCATTACTAGAGTTTGCACTAGGCATAGAAGCTTCACAAATAATTGTGGTTTTCTTGGTCTTGGTGATAAGTTATATTGCACAAACTTTCTTTAGATTTTCAAAAAGAGATTGGGCATTGGTATTGTCAGCTTTTATAATTGGTTTAGTTTTGCCAATGTTAATTGAAAATGAAATTTGGAACAGATAATGTCAGAAAAAAAATCAAAATACGACAAAGCCTATTTACGAATCGCAAAAGAATGGGGACAGCTGTCTTATTGTAAAAGAAAACAAGTTGGCGCAATTATTGTAAAAGATAGAATGATTATTTCTGATGGTTATAATGGAACACCTTCAGGCTTTGAGAACTGTTGTGAAGATGAAGACAATCTTACAAAATGGTATGTTTTACATGCAGAAGCAAATGCTATTTCTAAAGTAGCTCGCTCAACACAATCTTGTGAAAATGCTACATTATATATCACGCTTTCTCCATGTAAAGATTGTAGTAAACTTATTCATCAGTCTGGAATTAAAAGAGTAGTTTATCATGAAGAATATAAAGATACTTCAGGTGTTGATTTCTTAAAGAAAGCCGGAGTAGAAGTAGAATTATTATCAGATTTAAGCAAGTAATTTAATTATAAATGAAAGTCAATAAAATTTATTTTCCAATACTAATCTCAATGGTAGTAGCCTTTGGCTTGCTTTTGGGAAATAAATTAAATAGTTCGCCTGAAATATCAGGAAAAAACACATATAAAAGTAAATTAAACAAACTTATAGATTTTATTGAAAGAGAATATGTAGACGATATTAACACCGACTCTATAGTTGATTTAACTGTAAATGGTATTCTTGAAAATTTAGACCCACATTCAGTTTATATTGCTAAAAACGAATTTGAATCTGTTAACGAAAGCATGAAAGGTGATTTTGTTGGCATTGGCGTTAATTTCTATATGTACAAAGATTCATTAGCTGTAATTAGACCAATATTAAATGGTCCTTCTGAAAAAGCAGGAATTTTAGCAGGAGATAGAATTTTATTTGCAGGTAAGACTCAATTGTTTAACAAAAACATTTCCAACGACACTTTATTAGCAAAATTAAAGGGAGAAGAAAATTCTAAAATTGAACTTCTAGTCTATCGAAAATCAGTAGACAAAAAATATAAATTTACCGTTACTAGAGGAGTTGTTCCAATAAAAAGTGTAGATATTGCTTTAATGGTTAATAATAAAATAGGATATATTAAAATAAACCGATTTGCCGAAACTACTTACACAGAATTTCATAAAGCATTGGTAGACCTAAAGAAACAAGGTATGAATGAATTAATCATCGATTTAAGAGATAATGGCGGTGGTTATTTAGAAATTGCAAATCAAATTGCGGATGAAGTTTTAAAAGAAAATGAATTAATCGTTAAAACTAAAAATAAAAAAGGGAAGGTCGATAAAACATTAGCTACAAAAAAAGGTGATTTCGAAAATGGAAAAATCTATATTTTAATTAATGAAAATAGTGCTTCTGCAAGTGAAATTTTAGCAGGGGCTGTTCAAGATAACGATAGAGGAACAATTGTAGGTAGGAGATCTTTTGGAAAAGGACTCGTTCAAAGAGAAATGCCTTTAGGAGATGGTTCTGCAGTTAGATTAACTGTTGCTAGATATTATACTCCTTCTGGTCGCTCTATTCAAAAGCCTTATGCAGATAAAGGAGAGCAATATTTTAATGAATTTGAAAAACGTTTTGAAAGTGGAGAGTTATATGAAGCAGATAGCATTAAAGTTGCAGATAGTCTAAAATTTAAAACTAAAAAAGGAAGAGTTGTTTATGGCGGCGGCGGAATTTCTCCTGATATTTTTGTGCCTTTTCAAGCAAAACACGGAGATGAAGTAACTCTTTTAGTAATGCAGTCTGGACTTTTAAGTTATTATGTTTTTGAACAAATAGACAATGATAGAAATTTCTTTAATGGCCTAACCAAAGAACAATTAAAAGAAGAGCTGCTAAATAATCAAAAATATTTATTAGATTTTAAAAAATACGTTGCTCAAAACGGTTTTATTTTGAATTTCTCTTCAGATAAAGAAAAAGTAAATAATTATTTATTTGCCGAATTTGTCAAACAACTGTTTGATGAAAAAGAATACTACCAAATTATTTTAGATGAAGATGAAATGGTAAATAAAGTACTGGAAATTAAATAATTACTATTTGTTTAAAGCATCATGAACCATAGAGTGTTTTCCATCGTTCCATAATGTTAAAATATCAGTAGCTACGCTTGCACCACTTCCAGCGGCAATAGAAAGCTGGCTTCTGTGTCCTGCTAATACACCAATTACATAAATTCCTTTTTCAACTAAATGATCTTCATTTTTTAATTGAATTCTGTTTTTTTCTTGTGGTAATTTTTTATGAGGAATAACATAGTTATCTAATCCTTCAATTGTAAAAGGATTTCCTGCTCCAATTCCTAATACAATAATTTTAGAGATATATTTATTTTTGTTGGTTTCAATTATAAAAAATGAGTTTTCTTTTTCAATTTTAATAACTTTTTCTTTTTCAAGTTGCTCAACATGAGGATACAATTCTTTCAATTGCTCAACCGTTTCAGTAAGTAATTCAGACCCTAATTTTCCTTTTGGGATACCATAGGCATTATTAAAAATAGCATTTTGTAATGAGGATGATTTCTGGTGAGTAATGATTCCAATTTTCTTATTTTCTGCAAATGTTTTTTTATTAGCAGACCCTAACACTAAAGCGCAAGAAATAGAAGAAACACCGCCTCCAATAATTAACACATCAAACATATTTTACAAGTTTTTTGTTTTTTCGTCAATACTTTTAGCCATTTTCAAAATAACAATTAAAATCACAGCACATAAAGTTGCAACAACTCCAATTAAGGCTACTGATGAATTACCTTCTAAAGGATTATTAATGTCTATTTGACTAATGTTTAACCCTATTAAAACCACTGCTAAAGCAATAAATATGTATGTAAATATTTTCATTTCATTTCATTTTAAATATTAAATAAATAAGCCTTTTACATTTGCTGCAAAAAGCTTAACCGATATAGCAAGCAATATTACACCAAAAATTTTGCGTATAACGCTAAGGCCATTTGTACCAAGTAACTTTTCAATTTTTGCAGACGATTTTAAAACACCATAAACCACGATAACATTAATTATAATAGCAACAATAATATTTATTTTATCATATTCTGCTCTTAACGAAAGTAATGTTGTCATTGTTCCAGCTCCAGCAATCAAAGGAAAAGCGATTGGGACAATCGATGCTGTTGAGGGGTTTTCTTCCCTATACAAACGTATTCCTAAAATCATTTCTAAAGCTAAAAAGAATAACACAAACGAACCTGCAACAGCAAAAGAGTTGGCGTCTATTCCTATTAACTTTAAAATTTCTTCACCTACAAATAAGAATGCAATCATTATAACTGCAGCTACTATAGTGGCTTTTTCAGATTGAATATGACCAATTTTACTTCTTAAATCAACAATAATAGGAATACTTCCTACAATATCAATTACGGCAAAAAGAATCATGCTTATGGTAAAAATCTCTTTCCAATCAAACATTTCAACATTATTTTTTGCAAATATAAATATAAGTAATGAAAGCTAAATTCATTTTAACGATACTTTATTAATTCTAATTTTCTAAATTATAAAATCTAATAAGTATCTTTGTAAACTAATTATTTTATCATGTTTCAACTAAACAAAACCATTATTTCCGAAGAAATTTTTGAAAAAGAATTCGTCTGTAATTTATCTGCTTGTAAAGGAGCGTGTTGTGTAGATGGAGATGCTGGTGCGCCTTTAGATGAATCTGAAACTAAAATATTAGCTGATATTTACCCAAAAGTAAAGCCTTTTCTTCGTCCTGAAGGAATTGCAGCAATCGAAGCACAAGGAACACATGTTGTTTCTGATTTTGGAGAATTAGAAACACCATTAATTGACGGTAAAGACTGTGCGTATGTAATTTTTGACAAAGACACTGCGCTTTGCGGAATAGAGCAAGCGTATAACGAAGGTATTGTTGATTGGAAAAAACCCGTTTCTTGTCACCTTTATCCTATAAGAGTAAAAGAATATTCTGATTTTTCTGCTGTTAATTACCATAAATGGCATATTTGTTCTGATGCCTGTGAATTAGGAAAAGAACTTGGTGTTCCTATTTATAAATTTGTAAAAGAAGCATTGGTTCGAAAATTTGGTGAAGAATGGTATGTTGAATTGGAAAAAATTGCAACTGAATTTAAAAAGTAGCGCGTTTTATTTTTCTTTTCAAAATCTCCTTTAGTAGTAGGTTTAATCGCTGCTAGGAAGAATTTTACACCAACATTTAGTCTGAATAAATTGCTGATTTACAAGTACATACAACATTGACTATGGGTAGGATTTTTTTTACTCGTTGTTAAAAACTTACCTTAATTGTGAATAAGTTTGCCTTTCATTTTTCATTTCAAATGACAAACTTTGTAATCCCCATTAGAAGTAAATTAAAACCTTTTTAAAACAATAAAAATCAATTAACTATGTCAGTAGTCGAGCCAATATTACAAGAAAACAAAGACCGTTTTGTTATTTTTCCAATAAAACATCACGATATATGGGAATGGTATAAAAAAATGGAAGCTAGTTTTTGGACTGCTGAAGAAATTGATTTACATCAAGACATTACTGATTGGAATAATAAATTAAGCAATGATGAAAAATATTTTATCAAGCATATTTTAGCTTTTTTTGCAGCTTCTGATGGAATAGTAAATGAAAATTTAGCAGAAAATTTCGTTAATGAAGTACAATATGCTGAGGCCAAATTCTTTTATGGATTTCAAATCATGATGGAGAACATTCACAGTGAAACCTATTCTCTTTTAATTGACACTTATGTAAAAGATGAAGTTGAAAAAGACAAGTTATTTCATGCTCTCGAAGTTTTTCCTGCAATCAAGAAAAAAGCAGATTGGGCATTAAAATGGATTGAATCTGACTCTTTTGCAGAACGATTAATTGCTTTTGCAGCAGTAGAAGGAATTTTCTTTTCTGGTGCATTTTGCTCAATTTTTTGGCTAAAGAAACGTGGTTTAATGCCTGGATTAACTTTTTCTAATGAATTAATTTCTCGTGATGAAGGAGTTCATTGTGATTTTGCGGTACACTTACACAATCATCACTTAGTAAATAAAGTTCCAAAAGAAAGAATTAGAGAAATCATTATTGATGCTTTAACTATTGAAAGAGAGTTCATTACTGAGTCGCTTCCTGTAAGTTTAATAGGTATGAATGCTACTTTAATGACACAATATTTAGAATTTGTTACAGATAGATTATTAGTAGAATTAGGTTGTGAAAGAGAGTATAATTCATCAAATCCTTTTGATTTTATGGATATGATTTCTTTACAAGGAAAAACAAACTTCTTTGAAAAGCGTGTTGCTGAATATCAAAAAGCAGGTGTAATGAATACTGATTCTGAATCAGGAAAAATAAGTTTTGATGCTGATTTTTAATTGAATCAGTTTTATAAAAATAATAATACTAAAACGAGTTTAGTATAAATACAAATAACCCAAAATAGAGAAGGGATTTTCTATTTTAAAAACAAGTAAGATTATGTATGTAGTAAAAAGAGACGGTCATAAAGAGCCAGTAAGTTTTGATAAAATTACAGATAGGATTAAAAAACTATGCTATGGACTAAATGACTTGGTCGATGCTGTAAAAGTAGCTATGCGAGTAATTGAAGGATTATATGACGGTGTAAGTACTTCTGAATTAGATAATTTGGCAGCTGAAACAGCCGCTTCAATGACTATTACACACCCAGATTATGCACAATTAGCAGCCCGTATTGCTGTTTCTAATTTACATAAAAACACTACTAAATCTTTCTCCGAGACTATGACAGAGATGTATCATTATGTAAATCCTCGTACAGGTAAAAAAGCACCTTTGCTTTCTGAGGAAGTATATAATGTAATTTTAGAAAATGCTGCAAAGTTAGACTCTACAATTATTTATAATCGTGATTTTAATTATGATTATTTTGGTTTTAAAACTTTAGAACGTTCATATTTATTAAAAATCAACGGAAAAATCGTTGAGCGTCCGCAACATATGTTAATGCGTGTTTCTATTGGTATTCATTTAAATGATATCGAATCAGCTATTGAAACATATGAGTTAATGTCGAAGAAATTCTTTACGCACGCAACTCCTACTTTATTTAACGCAGGAACACCAAAACCGCAAATGTCATCTTGTTTCTTGTTAACAATGAAAGATGACAGTATTGATGGTATTTACGATACATTAAAACAAACAGCAAAAATTTCACAATCTGCCGGAGGAATTGGTTTAGCAATTCATAATGTAAGAGCTACAGGTTCATACATTCGCGGAACAAACGGAACTTCAAATGGAATTGTACCTATGTTACGTGTATTTAACGATACGGCTCGTTATGTAGATCAAGGTGGAGGAAAACGTAAAGGTAGTTTTGCTATTTATATTGAGCCTTGGC
>CAZLGK010000035.1:0-14734 GCA_964559365.1 uncultured Flavobacterium sp. | reverse complement strand
AACACGTTGTAGCACATTAAAAAAAACAAAATATGAAAAAGCACAATTTAATCTTAGTTATTATATTCTTTGGCTTAGCACTCTCATCATGCAGTAAAGATGACGATAATCCCGAAGTTGAAAATCAAGAAATTAACTTAACTGATGCTGATGGAAATATCTATCAAACTGTTACGATAGGAAATCAAGTGTGGATGGCTGAAAATTTAAAAACTACCAAATTCAATGATGGAAATTCTATCACTGAATATAGACACTTTAATCCTAACCAATCATCATTTCCCTGGTATGACCCAAATAATCCTCAAGAACTATTTCAATGGGCAACTACATTTGATTTAAATAATCTATATCCAGAAGAATTACCACAAGATTTTCATGGTGCCCACTATAATCGTGAAGCAATTGAGTCTGGTAAACTTGAAATTGATGGTTGGCGCTTACCGACTCAACAAGATTTTATTGAACTTATTAATTATGTAAGCTCTCAAGGACATCAAGGAATTGAAGCCCAGGTTTTAAAAAGTACTCAAGGCTGGAGTAACAGTGCTGAAAATGGAACAAATTTATTTGGATTCAATGTTAAACCAGCAGGAACTACAATTATTGGAGGAACACCAGACTTTGAATCGGCAATAGCTCAATTTGCTACTTCAGATGTCAACTTAAGCGATAACACTAGAAAAATTGCGACATTTCTAGATAATAGTGAGGTTCAAATAAATGATTTAGATACAAGGTTTGGATTAAGTATTAGACTTATAAAAGAATAATTGAAAAAAGAAAAAACGTGCTTCAACAATGTGTATAATTCTTTGCTAGTTATAGCCTACTTACGAAAATTCCGTTGGAATTTTCTATCTGTGATTTGTTTGCTAACTTTAATGCTTAAACACGCAACGAAATCATACACTAAACCGTTGTAACACATTTTACCAAACCAAGAAAAATTGAGTAAATTAATAGACCAAATAACTGAATTCGGAATTAACCCGAAAGTTGGAATTTCAGACAAAACTGATGTCTTAAAAAAACTATTAGTAGAAATTTATTCTGAATATCTAAATTTAGAACTTGAATTTGATAACAAAGAATATAAAGAAGAACCTGAATTTGATTACGCAGAAATAAGACAAAATGTAAAAACTAATTTTCCTGAATTTGATTGGTATAGTATGGTTTTGGATTTAAATGAAATGAAACCAAATGTGGAAATTGGCACTGGAGATGCTCTAGACGATTTAAATGATATTATAAAAGACTTATTAGCTGTTAAATGGAAAATGGATAACACAAGTGAAATGGATGCGCTATGGAAATTGGATTACTCAAAAAAAAATATTTAATAATGAAACAGTTCTAATTACTGAAAAGGAAATAATTTATTGGGAATAAAACATAATTAAAGACCTTACATTGAAGATGTAAAGCTTTTTTTTGCCTACATAATTTGTTTAACAAGTTATATAATTATGCTATTACATAATTTGTTTAACAAGTTATATAATAGCATTAGAATTATTAAAAAAAACAACTAAACTTTGAATTAAAAAAAGATGAAGATAAGAATTCTAATAACAATCGGAATTACTATTTTAATCAATGGATTCATTGCATGTGATAGACCTCAATGCACTAATAATAATCCAGTATTTGAAAAGAATAAACCAAGTTCAAAAATTTATAAAGATGAATTAGTAAAACAATTAAAAATCATTGACCAAACTAAGCTTACTTTTTGGCTTCAAAAATATGAAGATATTGGCGGGAAAGAATCTTTGTACTTTAATATACAAGGTGATGGATTATGTGCAATTCTACATCTAACAATAAAAGATTGGAATAAACTTGAAAATATAAGAAAAAGAAAAGGAATAGGTCGAAGAGGAGCTGAATTTACTAACTTAAAGTTTAAAATTAACCAAGACTCACTTTCTACTGATTTTGAATATATTTCATATGACAAGTTAATTGATTAAAAAAGCAATCTTACAAACCTCACTTAAACTCTAAAAATGAATAATATAAAACTAACAATCTTTTTTTTACTAATATTCTCATTAGACTGCTTTAGTCAAAAAACAGGAAACTACGAAATAAGAAACACTGCAATAAGTGGCGGAATTGGACTAGGAAGTGTTTTAGCAGTTGTAGTTTCTTGGGAAAGAAACAAATCTGTTCTTTTAGCTTTTTTACACGGAATTTTTAGTTGGTTTTACGTTTTATATTTTGTTCTTACAAGAAAACCTGAAGAACGAAATAGAAATTAAAATATTAATTTTTTTATAATTCAATTAAAAAAACATTTTTCCATCTACAAAACATATCAAAATCTGTTTTCAAAACAAGTCAATATGAAAGAAATATACGAACCTAAATTCGTTGAAAAACTATTTGATAAAATGAGTAGTTCTTATGCAAAAATGAATTATATAACCTCATTTGGATTTAGCGAAAGATGGAGAAAACAATTTATTAATGAAATTAAAATTGAAAAAGGAAAAACAACTGTCGATTTAATGTCAGGAATGGGTGAATGCTGGAAATACATTCTTGAAAAAAGTAATGAAAAATCAAACCTAATTGCAATTGATTTTTCATCTAAAATGGTTATCCATTCTGAAAAAACAAGATCTAAATTTAAGAACAAATCCATTCAAATTTTAAAAGAAAATGTATTTAAAAATTCTTTAGAAAATGAAACTGCAGATTACGTTATATCAGGCTTTGGATTAAAAACTTTTAACAATTATCAACTTGAATCATTAAGCAATGAAATTGATAGAATATTAAAGCCTAATGGAGAGTTTTCATTAATTGACATATCTGTTCCTAACTCAAAAACTCTAAAGCTTTTTTATATGTTTTATTTAAAAAAAGTAATTCCAGTTTTAGGAAATGTATTTCTAGGAAATCCAGAAACCTATAAAATGCTGGGTATTTACACAAGTCAATATAAAAACTCAAAAAAAGTATTTGAGATATTTAATAAACCAAATTTTAAAATTGAATATATTGAATATTTTTATGGTTGTGCTTCCGGAATTAAAGGAAAAAAAATTAAATAAGTAGTTATATTTTATTTTGCTCTAAATGTCTATTTTCCAAATTAAGAAATATTAAACACGTTGTTTTGAACTTATTCTCTTTTACCTTAATTTTACACAACTACACAAACTAAAAGTAAAAACACCAACTACAAATAGAAATAATGAATCAGAGTATTTTAATTAAAAATTCAACTATTGTAAACGAAGGAAAATCGAATGTTACAGATGTATTAATAACTAACGGACTCATTAATAAAATTGGAAAGATTGAAATTGATCCAAAATATAAAGTAATTGACGGAACTGGAAAACATCTTCTCCCAGGAATAATAGACGGGCAAGTACATTTTAGAGATCCAGGACTTACGCATAAAGGCGATTTATATACCGAAAGCAAAGCTGCTATTGCTGGTGGAGTAACTTCATTTATAGACATGCCAAATACAATTCCTAATATTTTAACTCCTAAAGATTTAAGGGAAAAATATGAAATTGCTTCAAAAAAATCTTTAGCAAATTATTCATTTTTCCTTGGTGTAAATGGAGACAATATAGATGAAGTTATTAAAACAGATACAAGTCAGTTTATCGGCGTTTCTGATGATGGTTTATATTTTACAAAAAAAGGCAATTTACTTGCAGATAGTCCAGATACTATGGAAAAGTTATTTGCAAATTGTAAATCTATTATCGCCATTCATTCAGAAAAAGAAGAAATTGTTGAAGAAAATGAAAAAGCATTTAGAGAAAAGTATGGAGAAGACATTCCTGCAAAATTCCATCCTATTATAAGAAGTACCAAAGGTTGTTATGATGCCACAAAACGCGCAATAGAGTTAGCAAAAAAACACAATGCAAGACTGCATATTTTACATTTAACAACTGATGCAGAAACACACTTATTTCAAAATGACATTCCTTTACAAGATAAAAGAATAACTACAGAAGTTTCTGTTCATCATTTATGGTTTTCAGACCAAGATTACGAACGATTGGGAATGCTAATTAAATGGAATCCGGCAATAAAAACAGAAGAAGACAAAAAAGGATTGTTAAAAGCATTACTTGATGATCGAATTGATATTATAACTACAGATCATGCACCACATACTTTAGAAGAAAAACAAAAACCATATTTTCAATCCATGTCAGGAGCTCCTATGGTTCAGCACTCACTTAATTGCATGTTAGAATTTTATAAACAAGGATTAATTTCGCTAGAAAAAATCGTTGAAAAAATGGCTCATAATCCTGCTATACTTTATAACATGACTAAAAGAGGATTTATTCGTGAAGGTTATTTTGCCGATTTAACTTTAGTAGATTTAAATAGTAAATGGACCGTTTCAAAAGAAAATCTTTTATATAAATGTAAATGGTCGCCATTAGAAGGAACTACTTTTCAAACAGAAATTAAACAAACATTTGTGAATGGAAATTTAATATATGATAACGGAATATTCAATGAAAATGTAAAAGGAAAAGAAATAGCATTTCATCAAAGAAGTAATTAAACAAACACACGAAAAAAAATAACAGATTATAATTTATAAAAAATGAAAAAAATAGTATTACTAATTCTTTTACTATCATCTATAAATGTTTTTTCACAAACAGAAAAAACATCAATAGATTCTATTTCAAAAAAAATATGTAAAAGTTGGAAATTAAAAGAAATAAAATTTAATGGTAAACCAATGCCTGTTAATCTAACCCTAGACATTAAATATCTAGAAGACAAAACTTTTGAGATGAATGCAAACGGTAAAATTGAAAATGGAAAATGGGAAATTAAAGCTCAAAATAAAGAGTATTTATTAATTGTTAACAAAACAGAAACTATTAATTTAATATCTGTAGACGATAATTTATTTGTAATTTCTAGAGATACAAAAACAAGTAAGGAAAGTTCATCAACTGAAAAAATTGAATATTCTTTTGAACCAAATGATTCCTATTAAAAAACTACATCATATAGCAATCATTTGTAGTGACTACAAAAAGTCTAAAAAATTTTACACAGAAGTTTTGGGCTTTAAAATTATAAATGAAGTATACAGAAAAGAAAGACAATCATATAAACTAGACTTATCTTTAAATGGAAGTTATTTATTAGAACTCTTTTCTTTCCCAAATGCACCAGACAGACCTTCAAGACCAGAAGCAAAAGGATTAAGACATTTGGCATTTGAAGTAGAAAACATAGAAAATTGCATTCATCTTTTAAACAGCAATAATATTGAAACGGAACCTATAAGAATTGATGAGTTAACTCATAAAAAATTTACTTTTTTAAATGACCCAGATCAATTACCTATTGAACTTTATGAATTATAAAAAAATAATCATCACTCATGAATATTAACTTCCGAAAAGCCCAAATCACTGAAATTAAAGAAATTTGGAACATTTTAAAAGATGCTATACAACGAAGAAAAGAAGACGGAAGTAATCAATGGCAAGACGGTTATCCAAACCCAGAAGTGTTACAAAATGACATTCATAAAGAAACCGGTTTTGTTATAACCGAGAATGACGTTATAATTGGTTATTGCGCCATTCTAATTAATGACGAGCCCGAATATGGAAACATTAAAGGAAAATGGCTTACAAACGATGATTTTGTCGTTTTTCATAGAGTAGCTATTGCAACAACACATTTAGGAAAAGGATTTGCCAAAGTAATGTTCAATTGCATTGAAGATTATGCGCTTTCCAAAAACATATACAGTATAAAAGCCGATACCAATTTCGATAATTTAGCGATGATTTCTATTTTTGAAAAATTGGGTTACATCTATTGTGGCGAAGTCTATTTTAGAGGAAGTCCAAGAAAAGCATATGAAAAAGTGTTAAATAAAACAGACTAAAATGAATAGTAAATCAAGGATAGCATCTATACTTAAGACGAATAACTTAGATTCTCCTATTACGGGTTTACCAACTTTTGATTTAGCCGAATTACACCTTACAAACGAAATAAATTTTCAATTACCAACCAATGTTAAATTAGGACATTTAGCAGAAAAGATTGTTTCGGAACTCATAAAATCTTCTAGTAATTATCAAGTATTGTATGAAAACATTCAAATTATTGAAGAAGATAAAACCATTGGTGAAATTGATTTTATTATTGAAAACCAAAACACCAAGCAAGTTCTTCATGTTGAGTTAGCATATAAATTTTATCTTTTTGACCCAAATATTTCTACTGAACCAATAAACAACTGGATTGGTCCAAACCGAAATGACTCCTTAAAAGAGAAATTAGACAAATTAAAAACAAAGCAATTTCCACTACTCTACCATAATTGCACAAAAACAATAGTAAATACCATTCAAATTAACGAAATTTCGCAAGCCTTATGTTTGTTAGTTTCTTTATTTATTCCTTACGAATACAAAGCCAATTTTAACCCAACTTACCAAAAAGCCATAAAAGGATATTATTTAGATCTTGAAACTTTTATGCAGCTAGACAACCCCGAAAAAACCTATTATATTCCTTCCAAAAAAGAATGGGGAATGGAACCCTCTAAAAACAAAATTTGGACAAAATTCAGCGAAATAGAAAACCAAATTAGTTCAAGCATGATAGAAAAACAAGCTGTATTATGTTGGCAAAAACACCAAGATATTTATGCTTCTTTTTTTATAATTTGGTGGTAAATTGTTTATATAAAAAGTGCTTGCTGCATAAAACTAATCGTACATTTTTATATATTTACAAATGTTTACAAATACTTATGAGCATCTGTTAGTTGAATATATACACAAGTTGTATGATATTTTAGAAAACCGTAGAAATGAAAACTAAACTAATATTAATATCAGCATTTTTTTTAACAATAATCATTATGAGTTTTTCAATTTTTAATAAAGAAAGTAAAGAAGAAAAGTTTTGGAATTGGTTTGAAAAAAATCAGGAAACCTATTATTCCGAAATTGAAAATCTTGAAATTCGAGAAAAAATTTTTAACGAACTTTCCAAAAACTTAAAGAAAATTAATGAAGATTTAGTTTTTGAATTTAGTCCAATTCACGAAAATAAAATTAGAGAATTTACTATTTCAGCTGAAGGAATTAAAGATTTATTTCCTGTTGTAGAAAAATTAATCGAAAAAGCTCCTAAACTAAAAAATTGGAAATTTAATGCTTTCAGACAAAGAATTCCTGGCGATGAATTTGAAATCCAATATGGTGACTTGAAAATTGGATATTCTGACATTTATTATCGAAGTGAAGATGATAATGGAAAATTAGGAATTGAACTAAATATAAGAAACTTTGATGGAAAGGGTCAAACTCAAAATGCTATTTACATACTTTTGGACGGTTTAATCGGAGAATATGACGTAACAACAAAAATTGGTTGGATTGAATGGGTAAAATTGGATGAAAACGAAAAAGAAAACTTAAAACCAATAATTGAATTGAGAAACGAAATCGACAAGTAAAAACATCATACAACAGCTGTTTTGCACAATGGCTTGGGCTTGGTTTTTCCTTCGGAAAAACCTCTACGAATCGAAATTTTGTCTATATTTGTTATGGTCAGTCTTGAATCACAAGCCACTGATGCAAAGCAGCAAAACGTTTAAAACAAAAAATCCCAATCTTTCGATTGGGATTTTTTTTATTACTTACTTAAGTACATTTTTCTTCGTGAGTACAATTCGTAAAATTGGTCGTCTTTTAAATCATCTATAAATAAAATGCTTTCTCCAGTCGATTTCATTTCTGGTCCTAACGCTTTATTTACATTTTTAAACTTACTAAAAGAGAAAACCGGTTGCTTAATCGCATATCCTTTTAATTGCGGGTTAAAAGTAAAGTCCGTTACTTTATTATGACCAAGCATAACTTTTGTTGCATAGTTTACGTAAGGTTCTCCATATGCTTTTGCAATAAACGGAACCGTACGAGAAGCTCTTGGATTAGCTTCAATAATATAAACCGTGTCGTCTTTAATGGCAAATTGAATGTTGATTAAACCAACAGTTTTTAAAGCTCTTGCAATTTTATGCGTATGCTCTTTTATTTGTTGCATTACAAATTCTCCTAAGTTAAAAGGAGGCAATGTGGCGTTACTATCTCCAGAATGTACTCCACAAGGCTCAATGTGTTCCATAATTCCTATGATATATACATTTCCATCCGCATCACAAATAGCATCGGCTTCAGCTTCAATAGCACCATCTAAATAATGATCTAATAGTAATTTATTCCCAGGAATTGATTTTAATAAATCAATTACGTGTTCTTCTAGTTCTTGTTTGTTGATTACAATTTTCATTCCTTGTCCACCCAATACGTAAGAAGGACGAACTAATAAAGGAAAGTCTAAAGTATCGGCTAATTGTGAGGCTTCATCTGCACTTTCAGCAATTCCAAATTTTGGAAAAGGAATATTTAATTCGGTCAATAAATCAGAGAATCTTCCTCTATCTTCTGCTAAATCTAAAGCATCAAAAGAAGTTCCAAGGATTTTTATTCCATATTTAGAAAGTTTCTCCGCTAATTTCAAGGCTGTTTGTCCGCCTAATTGAACAATGACACCTTCTGGTTTTTCATGACGAATAATATCGTAAATATGTTCCCAGAAAACTGGTTCAAAATATAATTTATCTGCTGTATCAAAATCGGTAGAAACTGTTTCTGGGTTACAGTTAATCATGATGGTTTCATAACCACATTCTTTAGCTGCCAAAACTCCGTGAACACATGAATAATCAAATTCAATTCCTTGTCCAATTCTATTGGGTCCAGAACCTAAAACAATTACTTTCTTTTTATCGGTTACTATACTCTCGTTATGAACATAGCGTGTTCCATCAGCTTTTTGTATTTCAGCCTCAAAAGTAGAATAGTAATAAGGTGTTTGAGCTTTAAATTCAGCCGCACAAGTATCAACTAATTTATAAACTCTATTTATTTTTTGTTCTTCTCTTAATTTATATACTTGACTTTCTAAGCACCCCATCATGTGTGCTATTTGTCGATCTCCGTATCCTTTTTGTTTAGCTTCAAGTAATAATTCTCTTGGAAGAGTATCTACATTAAAGT
Source organism: uncultured Flavobacterium sp. (assembly GCA_964559365.1). Taxonomy (GTDB): domain Bacteria; phylum Bacteroidota; class Bacteroidia; order Flavobacteriales; family Flavobacteriaceae; genus Flavobacterium. Next base: position 5,618 of record CAZLGK010000035.1, on the reverse strand, counting down.
TAGAGATTTCTCTTTCTAATGCATATAATTCTTCATATTGCTTTAAGAACCACATGTCAATTTTTGTAATTTCATGAATTCTACTTAATGGAATTCCCATTGCAATAGCATCATAAATTACGAAAACTCTATCCCAACTTGCAAAAGTTAGTTTTTCTATAATTTGATCGTAGTTTTTGTATCCTTTTCCATCAGCCCCTAAACCATTTCGTTTAATCTCTAATGATTGTGTCGCTTTATGCAATGCTTCTTGAAACGAACGTCCAATTCCCATTACTTCCCCTACTGATTTCATTTGAAGGCCTAAGGTACGGTCTGAACCTTCAAACTTATCAAAATTCCAACGAGGTATTTTTACAATTACATAATCTAAAGTTGGTTCAAATAAAGCCGAAGTAGATTTTGTAATTTGATTTTGCAATTCATCTAAATTATAACCTAAAGCCAATTTGGTTGCAATTTTTGCAATTGGATAACCTGTTGCTTTTGATGCCAATGCAGAAGAACGAGAAACACGAGGATTAATCTCGATAGCTACGATATCTTCTTTATCATCAGGAGAAACTGCAAATTGAACATTACAACCTCCAGCAAAATTTCCAATAGAACGCATCATTAAGATGGCCATATCACGCATTTTTTGGAATGTTGTGTCTGATAATGTCATTGCTGGTGCAACTGTAATACTATCTCCTGTATGAATTCCCATTGGATCCATATTTTCAATAGTACATATAATTACTACATTATCATTTTTATCTCTTAATAACTCTAATTCATATTCTTTCCACCCTAAAAGTGCTTTATCTATAAGAACTTCATGAATTGGAGACATTTCTAAACCATAAGTTAACTTTTCGTCAAATTCTTCTTTTGTATGAACAAAAGCAGCTCCAGTTCCACCAAGTGTAAAAGAAGGACGAATTACTAAAGGAAATCCAAATTCTTGTGCAATTTCCTTACCTTTTAAAAAGGAATTAGCAATTTTTGCAGGCGCAGCACCCACTCCTAGCTTAACTAATAATTGTTTAAATTGCTCTCTATCTTCTGTAATATTTATAGCGTTTACATCAACACCTATCATTTTTACATTAAAATCATCCCAAATTCCTTTTTCATCAGCTTCCAAACAAAGATTTAATGCAGTTTGACCTCCCATTGTTGGTAAAACAGCATCAATTTGAGGGTGCTCTTTTAAAATTTGAATTAATGATTTTGTAGTTAATGGCAATAAATAAACATGATCGGCCATAGAAGGGTCGGTCATAATAGTTGCAGGATTAGAATTGATAAGAATAACTTCTATTCCTTCCTCTCTAAGAGAACGAGCAGATTGAGAACCAGCATAGTCAAATTCACATGCTTGTCCGATTACAATAGGTCCAGATCCTATAATTAAAACCGATTTGATTGAATTGTCTTTAGGCATTATATAAGTAGTTGTTGTTGTTAAAGTTGTAATGTCAAAAATAATCTCTTTGTTTTAATTTATAAACTTTGAGATATGAAACTTATTAAATTTTATAAACAAGTTTAAAAAAAAGCCGCTACTAATAAAAGTAACGGCTTTATTTTGATTAGATACTAATCATTATTTTTTATGTCTTGGTTCACAAGAAACAGTCAATTTATGTCTTCCTTTAGCTCTTCTTCTAGCTAGAACTTTTCTTCCATTAGCAGAAGCCATTCTGTCCATAAATCCGTGTTTATTTCTTCTTTTTCTTTTCGATGGTTGAAACGTTCTTTTGCTCATTACTTGTATTTTTAAAAATCTATATTTAAATATCTTATAACTCCTTGTTTCCTTAGCTTGAAAACCGAGTGCAAATATACAAAGTCTTTTTTCATTCGCAAGTACTTTTTTAAAAATATTTTTAATTGATTTTATTACCTTTGTACCTCAATAAAAAAACACATTATGTTTAACAAAAATATTAAATTAATTATCGCTGGCTTATTAATTGCCTTAGGAATTTATCAAATAGTTGATAGAAGTGTAGGAAATGGAATCTTCCTTATATTATTCTCTTCAATATTCATTTTATTATATTTCAAAAACGAAATGATATTACTTGCTTTTCTTAAGTTAAGAAAACAAGACATGGATGGTGCAAAAAAATGGTTGGACAAAATTTCGAATCCGGAAACAGCTTTAGTTACAAAACAACAAGGTTATTATAATTACTTAAATGGAATTATGGTTTCTCAAACAAATTTAACACAAGCAGAAAAGTTTTTTAAGAAAGCGGTTGAACTTGGATTATCTATGGATCAAGATTTGGCTTTAGCAAAATTACAATTGGCTGGAATTGCTATGTCTAAAAGAAGAAAAATTGAAGCCACTAAATTATTAGCAGAAGCAAAAAAATTAGATAAGCACGGAATGCTTAAAGACCAAATGAAAATGCTAAAAGATCAAATGAAAAAAATATAAGCATTAAATGAAAAACAAAAAAAGCACCTTAATGGGTGCTTTTTTGTTACTTGACCAACAGATATTATCCAAAATAGAAATCATTATTTTGAAACAAGCATTCTTCCTGCAATTACTAATAAAATAATTGCAAATATTTTCTTTAACATTTTCTGATCTAAGTTAATTGCTAACTTACTTCCAAAATACCCTCCTACAACAAAGAATACAGCAATTATTGCAGCATGTTTCCAATCTATATAGCCTTCTTTATAATAATTAAAAACAGCAATTCCTGTAACTGGAACAACAAGAACCGCTAAACTTGTTCCTTGAGCTTGATGTTGACTAAAACCTAAAAGCAAAACCAACAAAGGAACCATTACAACTCCCCCACCTACTCCAACAAGTCCACTTAATAATCCTGCAACAATTCCTATTAGAATAAGCGATAATACAATTTGTAATGTCATTTTAAATTTTTTATTTTCTATCATAACCTGAAATAGGTATTTCTATTATATACTTTTTACTTTTTGGATTATCTAAATTTTTATCCCTCAACCAAGGGTTATGAATTTTTAAAATTTTATAATTTATTCCCTGCGAAATAGCAAATGATGCCAAATTTGACACTGAAGAGTCTACTTCAATAGTTTTTACTTGCACCTTTTTATACAAAACCTCTTGAGGCAATTTAAAACCATACTCTACAGGATGAGACATTATTTCTTTTAATGCTAAGATTCTAAAAACATAGCGAGATGTTTCTTCATTTAATAAAACATCATAATAGGAATTTACATTTTGCAAATCTAACTGACGTTGAACACCATTCATTCCACCATTATAAGCAGCCGCTGCTAATGTCCAACTACCAAATTTATCTTTAGCCTCTTTTAAATATTTACATGCAGCTTCAGTAGATTTTTCTAAATGATAACGCTCATCAACATCGTTAGTAACTTCTAAACCTTTCTCTTTTGCTGTTGCAGGCATAAACTGCCAAACACCTCTAGCTCCTGCAGGAGAAACGGCATTAACCAAACTACTCTCTATAACAGCCAAATACTTAAAATCGTCTGGAACTCCATATTTTTTCAAAATTGGCTCAATAACAGGGAAAACTTTATTAGCTCTTTTTAAAACTAAAGTCGTGTTTGTGTGATAATTAGTATTAGTTACCAATTCTCTATCTAAACGTTCATAAACATCTGCCATATAAGTTGGAACTTCTTCTCCAGCAAAGTCAATTTGCATAGGAAAGTTTTTTGGAGGTTCATTACTTGTGTCTAGAACAACAGCATATATAAATAGTAAACTTCCTAATGCTATAAACATTATAAGTGCAATTTTTTTTAATAAAATCATCTTCATTTTACTCATTATTTTTAATTAATATTGGTAAATTTTCATTCAACCATTTAAATTTATTGATAATCATGATATGCGTTCCTCCTTTTACAGGAATGTAGTTAGAAATATATTTAACGGGGAAAATTTCATCATTTAATCCGTGTATATGAATAACTTTTTTATCAACTTTATCATTTTTCCATAATATAACATTTTCAATCGCCCAATCCAAATAATTTTTATCTCGCATTTGTAAATACTTTTCATAAAGTGCTAATCTTTTAGTTACCGTTTCTCCAAAAGCATACTTAGCCAAAGCTTCTACATTTGATAATAATTGAGTAGGAATCAATTTATATGCCATTGTAGATTTAGCAATTTTCATTCTCAGAGGAAATTCTTTATTTGATTTTACACTCGATATAATAATTGTCTTATGAACATTTATAATTTTTGACATTTCTTGAACCAAAATACCTCCAAAAGAAACCCCAATTAAAACCGGGTTTTCATGTTTAACATTTTTAGTCATTCTGAAAGCATACTCTTCTAATGATTCATTTTTTAAAGGCATAAACCATTCTAATAACATTATTTCAAATTCATCTTCAGGAAGTTTAATATTTTCAAATATCGATGAACTTGCTGCCAATCCAGGCATTAAATAAACAGGAATTTTTGACATTTATTTGAGTAATTGTATTAAAAATAGAAGTTTATAAATTTATTAAATAATTTACAAGTAGCATTTTATTTAATAATAAATTTATCTTAATTTATTTACAATCAGTAATGGTTTCCTAGTATTTTAGATAAAAAATAGGTAACATTCTAATATATAGTTTAAAATCGTTTGATATTGACAATCAATTTAATAACTTTGTAGTTGACTAAGTCAAGAATATCTTCACCCTTATAAATTCAAATATGACGCTACTGAACATGGAAATTAAAGACAATGAACTTTTAAGACAATTTGAAATCATAAGTGATTCTGGGTTAGTTGCTATCGAATATTCTTTACAAGATCGAAAAATATTTTTAACAAAGTTTGTTGAAAATGACAATGAAGATGAAGAATTACATCAAGAATTTATTCAAAACGTTTTAGAAATAGCAATAGAGAGAAAACTAAAAGTTGTTCCTACGCATATTAAAATGATTAAGTTTTTTAGAAAGAATAGAAAGTACCAAGAATTACTTCCTCCAGGTTTAAAAATATAAATACTCTCAAAGCTCCGTAAATCGGAGCTTTTTTTATTTAAAAAATAAAAAATTTACATAAAGTGTAATGTTTCTAAAGTTTGACCACTAAATAAGAAAATATTAGCATGAGTATCGATTTTTACACCGTATCCATTTTACCTTTTTCAGGAATCATTATTAAAATATGTAGAGCATACACAAATTCTCAAGAAGATTTTGAGGATTACTACCAGGAAGTATGTTTACAGGTTTGGAAAAGCAGAGATAATTTTAAAGGGCAATCGGAATGGTCTACATGGATTTACAGGATTTCATTAAACGTATGTTTGACTTTACTTAAGAAGAACAAAAAAACACAACATACTTCTTCAGATTATATTCCAGACGTGGTTATAGAAGATAGCCGTGTTTTTACCGATGAATCTTTAAATCATTTGTATAGCGCAATAAAACAGCTTTCCGAACTAGACAGAGGAGTTATTATGTTGTACTTAGAGGAAAAATCGTATCAAGAAATTGCTGATATTATTGGTACTAATGCAAATAACATTGGTGTACGTATTACTCGTATAAAAGATAAACTGAAAAAAATATTAAACTAAAAAAATTATGGAAAAATCAATAGAAACAATTTGGAAAGAAG
>CAZLGK010000034.1:8871-15672 GCA_964559365.1 uncultured Flavobacterium sp. | reverse complement strand
TCTAAACTTTTAGCTTTGTTTAATAAATCTACTAAATTAGTTACACTTAATTTAGCTAATAAACGCAATTTGTAAGTACTTATTGTTTTTTCATCTAGTCCAAGAATTTGAGCAATTTCCTTATTCTTTTTACCGTCATTTAAATAGCGTAGAACTTCTATTTCTCGAGTAGATAATTTTTTAAATAATCGGTCTGATTTTTTACCTTTCTTAAGCTCTTCTATTGTTTTTTTAACTTCATCACTAAAAATTACAACTCCATTTGAAACACGAATAATTGTAGTTTCTAGCTCTTTTAAAGATGCCGTTTTAAGTAAATAGGCAGAAACTCCTGCTTTTATAGCAGTAGGAGCATACATTTTCTCTGAAACGGAAGTAAAAAGTATAATTTTAGATTCTGGATGCTCTTTAATTAAAGATTTTAAATCTCTTATACTAGACAATCCTTCAAGTTCTATGTCTACAATAATTACATTGGCAGATTTATGTTGTAGTGTATTTTGTAGCGCATTAAAATCATTAGCAAGTGCAATTATTTCAATAGAATTACTGTTGTTAAAATATGATTTAATACCATGTTGTACCACAGGGTGGTTATCAGCAATACATACTTTTATCATAACTTCAATGTTTTTTCAGTGTAAATAGTATCTCAAAGTTAATGAAAAAAAACGTAAATACTTGTTAAATAATTAGATATTCTTTATTTTTTTATGAATTTCACAAACAGGTATAGGTTGCATTTTGTGTTGGTTGATTCGATTTAATCTTTCGTAGATTCTAAATACTACAGCTTCTCTGTCTTTAAAATTATTTTCGGTCTTTCCGTTCTCCATTGCTTCCATAGCCCATTCTAATTCGTCGTAACTTGCGCCTAGTTGATCTTCATCACTTCTGTCGTCTCCAAATAATCCATCGGTTGGTTTTGCAATTAAGATGCTTTCTGGAACGTTGACATATTTGGCTAGTAAGCGAACTTCACTTTTCATTAAATCTGCTATTGGACTAATGTCAACTCCGCCGTCACCATATTTAGTATAAAATCCTACGCCAAAATCTTCTACTTTGTTACCTGTTCCAGCAACTAAAAAACCATTCAATCCGGCATGATAATATAAAGTTGTCATTCTAAGTCGAGCTCTTGTATTTGCTAAAGTTAAATTTAATGCCGCTTCATTATCTGAACTAGTAACTTGATTTTTAAAAACCTCAAAAACGGGAGTAAGATCAGTTCTATCGTTGGTAACGTTTTTGAATCTTTTTTTCAATTGATCAATATGTTCATTTGCTCTGTTAACATGACTTTCAGCTTGGTGAATTGGCATCTCAACGCATAAAGTTGGTAACCCTGTCATTGCACATAGTGTTGAGGTTAGTGCGCTATCAATTCCTCCAGAAATGCCTATTACAAAACCTTTTACTCTTGCATTAATAGCATAGTCTAAAAGCCATTTTACAATATGTTGGGTTACTTTTTCTGAATTGAAATTTGTAGAATTTGTCATTTTTTTATTAAAATTTATTATACTATAAATGTATCTTTGCGTTCTTAAGCTTGTAATGTGCTTTCAAATTTTGATAAAATTAAAAATAAATATCGAAGTAGTATGAATAAACTTTTAATTTTAAGTCTTACGCTTTTGCTTTTTTCTTGTAAAAAAGAAGACAAAGTAGAAGAAGAAGTAGCTAAAATACCTGTAAAATTTAATGTAGAACGATTTGATAAAATATTTTATGAATCGAAGCCCGAAGATTTATCAAATATTAAATCGCAATACCCGTTCTTTTTTCCAGAAGGAAATGAAGATACGGTTTGGACCAATAAATTATCAAACCCTTTAATGCGTGAACTTTATAGTGAAGTGCAGAATAAATATTCAAATGTTGGTCCTTTAGAAGCTGATTTGACTAAGTTGTTTGGATATGCTCAATATTACTTTCCTGAGTATAAAACACCTCGTGTAATTACTTTAATTAATGAAGTGGATAAAGATGCTAAGTCTATTTATGTAGATACTTTAGCAATTGTGGCTTTAGATTGTTATTTAGGGAAGGAGCATAGGTATTACCAAGATTTTCCAGAATATGAAAGAATAAGTTTTGACGAAAATCAAATACTTCCAGATTTAGTTGATAGTTTTTCTTTTAATAAAATTGCTCCTCCAACTAATAGAAGTTTAATAGCTCTAATGATTTATAAAGGGAAACAATTGTATTTAAAAGACAAATTATTGCCTGATTACTCAGATGCATCTAAAATTGCTTATACTGATGACGAAATACAATGGTGTAAAGAAAATGAATACCAAATGTGGAGTTATTTTGTAGAAAATAATCTTTTGTATGAAGCTAATATAAAAAACGAATACCGATTCATAAATAATGCGCCTTTTTCTAAATTTTATTTGGGCTTAGATGCAGAATCTCCAGGTAGGGTAGGTCAATGGTTAGGTTGGCAAATTGTGCGCAGTTATATGAAAAACAACGACACTTCACTAAAGGAAATGCTTGCATTAGATGCAAAAACAATATTCGATAAATCAAAATACAAACCAGCAAAGTAATGGCAAATACAACTTCAGAAATAAAATTCGTAGTAGAATTAGACGAAAATAGAATTCCAGAAAAATTAAAATGGTCAGCTCAAGATGGAGGAGTTGATAATGAAGAGGCAAAAGCAATGATGGTTTCAATATGGGATTCTAAAGCATTAGAAACGCTTCGTATTGACTTATGGACAAAAGATATGCCTGTTGACGAAATGAAGCAATTTTTCCATCAAACATTAGTAGCAATGTCAGACACTTTTAACCGCGCACCCGACGATGAGAAAATGACGGCAACAATGAAAGATTTTTGCGATTATTTTGCAGAAAAAATGGAGTTGACGAAGTAGGTTTTAAAAGGAATAAATTTTATTATAAAAAGAATCAAATTAAGCAAAGAATGAAAATTATCATTACACTTTTGTTGTTAGTATTTGTATCAACTACTAATGCGCAAATTTCTATTGTAGATGGAAAAATAGTGTTGGAAAATATCAGTTTCTATAAAACAACCGATGATCTCATTAATAATAACCCAACAGCTTTAGATAAGGTTGTAGTGTTGAGAAATAAAATTGAGTATTATGTAAACTTAGATTCGATTTCAGATAAAATATTGGTTATTTCAGCTAAAAAAATAATTGAAAAAAAAACGACTAAAAAATTTAGCGAAGGTCAAAGGTCTTGGGCTTTGAAGTATAATAATAGCTTTTTCTTTAATTTAGGATATTCTTCAGATGTAAATAGCTGGGGTAATTGGGTTAAAATTGACATTGTTGGAAAATATTGTTTAATAATAATTAATTCGAAGTCTAGTTTAGTAAGACAAATAGGTAGTAATAATGGGGGTTTAGGTCTTGAAGGTTTATTGAATAAGGAATCTCTAAAATGGGGAAAAAACTTTGTAAATAATAAAAATGAGAATATCAAGATGATTTTTATTGATACTGAGAATCAATCTGAACCTTTTATGTCAAGATATAAAGGTAGTATTGGGAATTTATTGACAAGGAAAGATTTGAAAAAATTATCTGAAAAACATAATGTCATTTTTGATGAGAAGAATGCTACTTTTGAAAATGTAATTGAATTTATTGAACAATTAAATTCTAAATAAGGATTTTAAAATAAGTAGTTTTTAAAGAGAACATTTTTAAATAAAACTATCATTCTCTTTAAAAACCACTTGATTGATTTCATCAATATAAGTTAGAATTTCTTCTCTTCCGGTTTTGTCTGTAGATGAAGTAATGAAATATTGAGGCATTTCGGCCCAATTATTAGCCAATAATTTTTTAGTGTAAGCTGCAACGTTTTGCTGTGCTTTTACTTTGCCTATTTTATCCGCTTTGGTAAAAACAATACAAAACGGAACTCCTGTTTCGCCTAAATAAGTAATGAATTCTAAATCGATTTTTTGCGCTTCAAGTCTTATGTCAATCAAAACAAAGGCACAAACTAATTGCTGTCTTTTTTCAAAATAATCAGTAATAAATTTTTGAAAAACTTCTTTCGTTTTTTTAGAAACTCTAGCGTATCCATAACCTGGTAAATCAACTAAATACCAGTTCAAATTAATTTTAAAGTGGTTAATTAATTGTGTTTTTCCAGGTCTTCCAGATGTTTTTGCTAAACTTTTATGGTTTGTCAACATATTGATTAAAGAAGATTTACCAACGTTTGATCGGCCAATAAATGCGTATTCTGGTAAAGGCTCGTTAGGGCATTTATCAACTTCAGAATTACTTATAACAAATTCAGCAGTATTTATTTTCATCTGTTTATTTTTTAAAACGACTGTTATTTGCGTTTTATAATTTATGACTTGCTAACCAATTTTCTAGAATTTCATTGAATTTGTCAGGATGCTCCATCATAGCAGCATGTCCGCATTTTTCAATCCAAAATAATTCAGAATTAGGAAGTAACCTATTGAATTCCTCTGCAACTTCTGGCGGAGTCACTTTGTCGTTTGCTCCCCATATGATACATGTTTGAACATGCATTTTTGGCAAGTCAGCTGCCATATTATGTCTTATTGCACTTTTAGCAATCGTAAGTGTTTTTAAAAGTTTTATTCTGTCGTTTACTGTGGCAAAAACTTCATCAACCATTTCTTTTGTAGCAACATTTGGGTCGTAAAATACATCTTCAGCTTTCTTTTTAATGTACTCGTAATCACCTCTTTTAGGGTAACTTTCTCCCATTCCGCTTTCGTATAAGCCTGAGCTTCCTGTGATTACAATACCTTTTACCAGTTCAGGATAAGATTTTGCAAAATATAACGCAATGTGTCCTCCAAGAGAGTTTCCGACTAAAATAGCTTTCTCTATTCCAAGGTGAACCATAAAATCTTTTACATATTTAGAAAAAGCTTTTACGTTAGTTTTTAAAATGTTTTGTGTGTAAAGAGGTAGTTCAGGAATAATTACTTTGTACCCTTTTTCAGGAAAGTATCTAGCTACTCCATCAAAATTACTTAATCCTCCCATTAATCCATGAAGCACTATAATTGGCTTCCCTTCTCCAACTTGAAAGTAGGTATATTTTTTGTCTTTTATCAGCATAAAATAATTTCAAATTAAGGTTCTGAAATTTTCACAAATATAAGATATTATATATGAATTAAAAGCATTAAAAAAAAACTAATTAAAAACTATTTGCATTATAGTTATGTTTTTTTAATTGATTAGTTTTCAACAGTTTTGGGTTCTAATATTTGATTTTATATCTGTGGTTTGATATTCTTTAACACTTTTAAATTCTTTGTTAAACCATGTATTTTGAGCCTTTGTCATTTATTTTAGTGTAAATCAATTCATGTGTGTGTGAAAACTTATTAACAAAGTGGGGTTTTGTGGTAAAATGTGGTAAATATTTTTTAAATTTGTAAATATTCTAAACACAATTATTAATTGAATACGATTACAGGAACATATGAATGTAAAGCTGATGCGAAAGGGAGATTAATGCTGCCTACTTCGTTGAAGAAACAGCTCAGGTCATTGGAAGATGGTTTTGTGTTGAAGCGCTCTGTGTTTCAGCCTTGCTTGGAACTTTATCCAATGAAAGAGTGGAATGAAATGATGATGAAGGTGAATAAATTAAATCGTTTTGTAAAAAAGAACAATGATTTTATCAGACGATTTACTGCGGGTGTTAAAACTGTTGAGATTGATGCTGCGGGTAGATTGTTAATTCCTAAAGATTTATTGGTTTTTTCTAAAATTGAAAAAGAAATTGTGTTGTCTTCGGCAATCAATATCGTTGAAATTTGGGATAAGGATTTATATGAAAATGCAATTGAAAATGCGACTGAAGATTTTGCTGATTTGGCAGAAGATGTAATGGGTAATTTATTTGAAAATGGAGATGGAATATCATAATCCAGTATTGTTAAAAGAAACTGTTGATGGTTTGAATATCAAGCCAGATGGTGTGTATGTTGATGTTACTTTTGGAGGCGGAGGTCACTCCAGAGAGATTATATCTCGTCTTGGTAAAGGTGGAAGATTAATTGCATTTGATCAGGATGAAGATGCTTTAGTGAATACAATTGATGATGATCGTTTTTTATTGATTAATGAAAATTTTAGAAACATTAAACGATTTCTGCGTTTTCATGGGGTGAAAAAAGTTGATGGAATTCTTGCTGATTTGGGTGTTTCTTCTCATCAATTTGATGTTGCCGAACGAGGTTTTTCTACTCGTTTTGAAGCTGATTTAGACATGAGAATGAGTCAAAAGGGAGAGCTTAGTGCTTATGATGTTGTGAACGATTATGAAGAGCAAGATTTAAGACGTGTTTTTTATGATTATGGAGAATTAAAAAATGCAAGCGGACTTGCTGCAGCTATTGTTAATTATAGAAAAGAAGGTAAAATAAAAAGTTCTGAAACCTTAAAACATGTCCTTTCACGTTTTTTACCAGCTCATAAAAGCAATAAGATTTTGGCGCAAATTTATCAGGCAATTCGCATTGAAGTAAATCAAGAAATGGATGTTTTAAAAGAGTTTTTAGAACAAGCATTGGAGATTTTAGATGTAGGGGGAAGGTTAAGTGTTATTTCTTATCATTCTCTTGAAGATAGATTGGTAAAACGTTTTGTGAAGAATGGGTTGTTTGAAGGAGAGCCTGAAAAAGATTTCTTTGGAAACTTTGAAGTTCCTTTTAAAACTATTGAAAAATTAATTATTCCTACAGATGCTGAAATAGTCATGAATAATAGGGCTAGAAGTGCAAAATTAAGAGTGG
>CAZLGK010000034.1:0-8861 GCA_964559365.1 uncultured Flavobacterium sp. | reverse complement strand
AAGAGTGGCTGAAAAAAAATAATTGACTATGAAAAAAGGTATTTATAGTTTATTAAAGGCTAAATTTCTTGTTAATGATGATGCGTTAAAAAACTGGAAATTTATTGTGTTTCTTGTTTTTTTAGCAATGGTTATGATTGCTAATAATCATAGATACGATGCTAAAAATTATAGAATTTCAGAACTGACTAATAAAGTAAAAGAAAAAAGATCGCAATTTGTAGATAAACGTTCAGAATTAATGAAATTGAAAATGGAGTCAACTGTTTCTAAAAAAATGGAAGAAAGATTAATTTTTCCATCAGCTGTTCCACCTACAAAAATTGTTGTTAAAGCAAATAAAAAAGAAACTAAAAGTTTTACAGATAAATTAAAAATATGGCAGTAACAGATAAGAAAATCTCTTACCGGATGTATTTAGTAGCTTTCATAATGTTTATGATGGCTATTCTTGTTATGATAAAGCTTAATAATATTCAATGGGTTGAAGGTGACAGCTTAAGAAAGCTTGCTAAGGAAAGAACGGTTAAGAATTTTACTATTCCTGCCAATAAAGGAAATGTATATTCGTCAGATGGAAGTTTGCTGGCTACTTCAATCCCAGAATACGCAATTCGCTTTGATGCTTTGTCTCCTAGTAATGACGTTTTTAATGAAAATATAAAAGCTTTAAGTGATTCTCTTTCTTCGTATTTTGGAAAAAACTCAGGTTATTATGAAAGTAAATTAAAAAAAGCCAGAGCTAATAAAAACAGATATTTTCTAATAGCAAGAGGATTAAGTTATACTGATTATTTGCGTTTTAAAAGTTTCCCTATTTTTAAAAAGGGGCCTTATAGAGGAGGTTTGATTGTTGAGCAAAAAACGGTTAGAGAACATCCAATTGGTAAAGTTGCGCAAAGAACAATAGGTTATGAAAGAACAAATGAAGATGGTACTCCAAACGGTAAGGGTTTAGAGTATGCATATAGAAAATACTTAAATGGGGTTAATGGCCATCGAATGATGCAAAAAATTGCAAAAAATCAATGGAAACCAATTAACGATAATAATGAATTAGAACCTCAAGATGGATTAGATATTATTTCGACTATAGATGTTTACATTCAAGATATTGCACATCACGCTTTATTGAAGCAATTAGAATATTATGAGGCAGATCATGGTTGTGTTGTAGTAATGGAAACAAAAACAGGTGAGATTAAGGCAATTTCAAATTTGGGTAGAGCTAAAGATGGTAGTTATTATGAAACTCAAAACTATGCAGTTGCAGAATCTCATGAGCCTGGATCTACATTTAAACTCTTAGATCTTATTGCTTTACTAGATGATAAAAAAGCAGATACGAGCAGCGTATATGATTCTAATGGTGGGGTTATTGAGTTTTACGGAAAAAAAGTTAGAGATTCTCATAAAGGAGGTTATGGGAAAATTTCTTTAGCTAAAGGATTCGAAGTTTCTTCAAATACTATTTTGGTGCAAGCTGTATATGATGCTTATAAAGATAATCCAAAACAATTTGTTGATAGAATCAATAGTTACGGATTAAGTAAGCCTCAAGGGTTACAGTTAATAGGCGAAGGTAAACCTATAATTCCACAACCAGGAGCTAAAAATTGGTATGGAACTTCATTGCCTTGGATGGCTTTTGGCTATGGTGTTTCATTAACGCCTTTACAAACATTATCAATATATAATGCTGTAGCTAATGATGGGGTTATGGTTAAGCCTTTATTTGTTAAAGAAATAAAAGAATGGAATATACCTATAGAGAAGTTTGAAACAGAAGTAATTAATCCTAAGATTGCTTCAGATGAAGCATTAGCTAAAGTACGTAAAGTTTTAGAAAATGTTGTTAAACGAGGAACTGGTTCAAAATTATATTCTAAAGATTTTTCAATGGCAGGTAAAACGGGTACTGCTCAAGTTAATTATAGAGATAAATCAAAGTTGTTTTATGCATCTTCTTTCGTAGGGTATTTTCCAGCGGATCAACCTAAATATTCTTGTATAGTAGTTGTTCATAAACCAAACGTTGCGGCAGGTTATTATGGTGCTGATGTTGCTGGACCTGTTTTTAAAAGAATAGCACAGAAAATTTATACAGATTCACCTCCTACTAACCATATTAAAAATTTTGACGCAAAAGTAGAATCATTAGAAACGAATTATGCTTCTTATTATAAAAAAACGCAAAAAGAATCAACGGTTGTTCCTAATGTAAAAGGTATGGTTGCTATGGATGCTATTGCTCTACTGGAAAATTTAGATTTAACAGTTGAATTAAAAGGTAGTGGTAAAGTAAAAAGTCAATCAATAAATGCAGGTGAAAAAATTTCAAAGAATCAGATAATTATATTAGAATTAAAGTGAAAATATTAAAAGATATATTGTATAAAGTAAGTATTCAAGCTGTAAAAGGGGTAACGGATATTGCAATTAATAAAATAACATTCGATTCTAGAGCTGTTGAATTAAATGATGCTTTTGTTGCTGTAAAAGGAACTCACTCAAACGGTCATGATTACATTGAAAAAGCTTTAAGTTTAGGTGCAAATGTAATTATATGTGAAGAATTTCCTGAAGTCATAGTTAATGGCGTTACTTATGTTCAAGTAAATAATTCTAATGAAGCTCTAGCCTTTATGGCCGCTAATTATTATGACAATCCTTCACAAAAAATTCGATTAGTAGGGGTTACAGGTACAAATGGAAAAACTACAATTGCTTCTTTGTTATACCAAATGTTTAAGAATGCAGGATATAAAGTTGGTTTGCTTTCTACTGTAAAAATAATGGTTGATGAAACAGAATATAAAGCAACTCATACAACTCCAGATTCACTAACTATCAATCGTTTTTTACATGAAATGGTAGAAGTAGGCTGTGAGTTTTGTTTCATGGAGGTAAGTTCTCATGGAATTCACCAAAAAAGAACAGAAGCTTTAGAGTTTACAGGTGGAATTTTTACCAATTTATCTCATGATCATTTAGATTATCACAACTCTTTTGCTGAGTATAGAGATGTTAAAAAAGTATTTTTTGACCAAATGCCTAAATCAGCTTTTGCAATAACTAATATTGATGATAAAAATGGAGCTATAATGCTTCAAAACACTAAAGCAAAGAAAGTTTCTTATGCCTTAAAATCATATGCAGATTATAAAGCTCAAATTTTAGAAAATCAGTTTACAGGTTTGTTGTTAAAAATTAATAATAATGAAATTTGGTCTAAATTAATAGGTTCTTTCAATGCCTATAATTTGTTGGCTATTTACGCAACAGCAATAGAATTAGGTGTTGAAGAACAAGAAGCTCTTCGATTATTGTCTACTTTAGAAAGTGTTTCAGGTCGTTTTCAATACATAATTTCAAAAGGAAAAATAACGGCTATAGTTGATTATGCACACACACCAGATGCTTTGGAAAATGTGTTAAATACAATTGAAAATATTAGAACAAAAAATGAACAGTTAATCACAGTTGTTGGCTGTGGAGGTGATAGAGATAAAACGAAAAGACCGGTAATGGCAAATATTGCTTCTAGTTTAAGTGATAAAGTAGTTTTTACTTCAGATAATCCTAGAACTGAAAATCCAGAAATAATTATTGAAGAAATGGAAAAAGGAGTAGAGCCTCAAAACTTCAAAAAAACAATTTCCATTTCAGATAGAAAGCAAGCTATTAAAACAGCTTGTCAACTAGCAAATGAAAACGATATTATTTTAATTGCTGGTAAAGGACATGAAACGTATCAAGAAATAAATGGTGTTCGCCATGATTTTGATGATATGTTTATAGTAAAAGAAATGTTGAATCAACTAAATAAATAATAGATATGTTATATTATCTTTTTCAATACTTAGATAGAGCTTTTGATTTTCCTGGAGCAGGTGTTTTTCAATACATCACATTTCGTTCAGCATTAGCTTTCATCATGTCTTTAGGTTTTGCAACAATTTATGGTAAAAAAATCATTAATTTTTTAAGAAATCAACAAGTTGGTGAAACAGTAAGGGAATTAGGATTAGAAGGACAGCAGCAAAAGGCTGGTACACCTACAATGGGAGGTATAATTATTATTTTGGCAACATTAATTCCTGTTTTTTTATTAGCCAGATTAGAAAATATTTACATCATTCTTTTAGTAGTTACAACTATATGGATGGGGACTATTGGTTTTATTGACGATTATATTAAAATATTTAAAAAAGATAAAGAAGGTTTAAAAGGAAGATTTAAAGTATTAGGGCAAGTTGGGCTAGGTCTAATTGTAGGTTCAGTTCTTTATTTCAGTCCATATGTAACTGTTCGTAAGGATACTTTAAAAGAGAGAATTAAAATAGAGCAGGGAGTTGATGCATCTACGTTAAATGAGAAGTCTACTGCTACAACAATTCCTTTCTTGAAAAATAATGAATTTGATTATGCTGATGTACTTTCTTTTATGGGTGAAGGTTATGAAAAATTCTCATGGTTGATTTTTATTCCATTCGTGATTTTAATCATTACTGCCGTTTCTAATGGCGCTAACTTAACTGATGGCATTGATGGTTTAGCTGCGGGGACTTCAGCAATTTCTGTCCTAGCATTAGGTGTTTTTGCCTTTGTTTCTGGAAATGTAATTTTTTCAGATTATCTAAACGTAATGTATATACCTAATTCAGGAGAAATGACAATTTTTATAGCGGCTTTTGTAGGTGCTTTGGTTGGTTTTCTTTGGTACAATACTTTTCCGGCATCTGTTTTTATGGGAGATACTGGAAGTTTGACTATTGGAGGTATTATAGCGGTAATTGCTATATCGATTAGGAAAGAATTATTAATTCCTGTTTTATGCGGAGTGTTTTTAGCTGAAAATTTATCAGTAATTCTTCAGGTAAGTTATTTTAAATATACCAAAAAGAAGTTTGGTGAAGGAAAACGAATATTTCTAATGTCGCCATTACATCATCACTATCAAAAGAAAGGCTATCATGAAAGTAAGATTGTAACTCGTTTTTGGATTGTTGCTATTTTCTTGGCAATTTTTTCTCTAGTGTCATTAAAGTTGAGATAATATGAAGAGATTGGTAATACTTGGCGGAGGAGAAAGTGGTGTAGGAACTGCTATTTTAGGAAAAAAGAAAGGTTACGATGTGTTCGTGTCTGATTTTGGAAAAATTAAAGAGACATATAAAGAAGTTCTAACTATTAATGCTATTTCTTGGGAAGATGAACAACATACTGAGACTAAGATTTTAAATGCAGATGTAGTAATGAAAAGTCCCGGTATTCCTGAAAAAGCACCAATTGTAAAAAAGTTAATGGAGTTGAGTATTCCAGTTATTTCTGAAATAGAATTTGCTGTACAATTTACAGATGCAATTACTATTGGAATTACAGGTAGTAATGGAAAAACAACAACAACATTATTAGCATATCATTTGTTAAAACAAGGAGGTTTAAATGTTGGATTGGCTGGTAATATTGGAAAAAGTTTCGCCTGGCAAGTAGCAGAAAACAAACATGATTTTTATGTTTTAGAATTAAGTAGTTTTCAGTTAGATGGAGTTATTGATTATAAGCCTCATATTGCTGTGATAACTAATTTAAGTCCAGATCATTTAGACAGGTATGATTATGATTATAACTTGTATATAGCTTCAAAATTTAGAATCACAATGAATCAAAGAAAAGATGATTTTTTAATTGTTGATTATGACGATGTTGAAATTAAAAAATGGTTAAATAATAATAAAATTAATGCACAAGTAATTCCTTTTTCATTAACTGAAAGTCTTGATAAAGGAGCTTTTGTAAAAGAACAAAATTTAATGAGTACAATAAATAATAACGACCCATTTACCATGCCAATAAACGAACTTGCATTAGAAGGAAAGCATAATTTAAAAAATGCTATGGCTGCAACAGCTGTTTCTCAGTTGCTTAAAATTAGAAAGCAAACGATTAGAGAGAGTTTGTCAAATTTTCAAGGAGTAGAGCATCGCTTAGAAAAAGTCTTGAAAATTCAAAATGTTCAGTATATAAACGATTCGAAGGCTACAAATGTTAATGCAACTTTTTTTGCATTAGATAGTATGACTGTTCCAACTGTTTGGATTGTAGGAGGTGTGGATAAAGGTAATGATTATAATGAATTAATGTCGTTGGTTCGTGAAAAAGTAAAAGCAATAATATGTTTAGGTATAGATAATTCTAAAATTATTCATGCGTTTAGTAGTGTGGTTGATATTATGGTTGAAACTACATCTATGACAGAAGCATTAAAAATCGCAAAACATGTTGCGGAATCTGGTGAAGCAGTATTGTTGTCGCCAGCTTGTGCTAGTTTTGATTTGTTTGAGAACTATGAAGATAGAGGTCGTCAGTTTAAAAATGCAGTTCATAATTTGTAATAAATGAATGAAATAGTAACAAAAATTAGAGGAGATAAAGGGATATGGGCAATAGTTTTTCTATTGGCGCTTATTTCATTTTTACCTGTATATAGTGCTAGTACAAATCTAGTATATGTAATTGGTAAAGGATCTACTTTGAGTTACTTATTTAAGCATTTAGGTCATCTTTTCCTGGGGTTTGTAATTATTTACTTTGTACATAAGGTACCTTATCATTATTTTAGGGCATTGTCTATTTTTGGTATTCCAATAGTCATTATTTTATTGTTGTACACTCTTATGCAAGGAACAACAATGGGTGGTGCTAATGCAAGTAGATGGATTAAGATTCCATTCGTAGGTATTGGCTTCCAAACATCAACTTTTGCATTCATGGTTTTAATGATTTACGTAGCTCGTTATCTAGCTAAAATAGAGAGTAAAGTAGTTACATTTAAAGAATCTTTTTTAGAGTTATGGCTTCCCGTTTTTGGAGTGTTAATCCTTATTTTACCTGCAAATTTTTCTACCACAGCACTTATCTTTACGATGGTCTGTATGGTTGTTTATATTGGATACTATCCTATAAAATATTTACTTTTCATTATTGGACTTGGAGTGTTGGCATTGACTTTTTTTATTTTAGTAGCTAAGGCTTTTCCAGATGCAATGCCAAATCGTGTTAAGACTTGGGAAAAAAGAATTGAACGTTTTACTTCAGATACTGAAGATGAAGATGTATATCAAATAGAGAAGGCGAAAATTGCTATAGCTTCTGGAGGAATTAAAGGATTAGGTCCAGGGAAGAGTGTTCAAAAAAACTTTTTACCTCAATCTTCATCAGATTTTATTTTTGCCATTATTGTTGAAGAGTATGGAATGATTGGAGCTTTTGGGATAATATTCTTGTATTTGTTACTCTTTGTAAGATTTATTATTAATGCGCACAAAGCAACAACTTTATTTGGAAAACTGCTTATAATCGGTCTAGGTTTTCCAATAATATTTCAAGCATTAGTAAATATGTCGGTAGCTGTAGAATTGTTGCCTGTAACCGGACAAACATTGCCATTAATTAGTGCTGGGGGTTCTTCTATATGGATGACTTGTGCTTCTATTGGTATTATTTTAAGTGTTACCAAAAAAGAAGAAGAAATAGCACTTGATTTAGAAGAAAAGAAAAAAAGAGACGAAGCGTTACAAAGAATAATTGATAAAGAAGTTGAAGAAGAGTTAGGTGAGTTTAGGATTGATGATGATTCTGAAAATGAAGAAGAAAATCCACTTGAACCTATTTTAAATAAATAATATGCAAAACGTAAAATTCATAGTTAGCGGAGGAGGAACAGGAGGGCATATCTATCCTGCAATTGCTATTGCGAATGAGTTGAAGCTACATTATCCAAGTGCTGAATTCTTATTTGTAGGTGCTAAAGATAAAATGGAAATGCAAAAAGTACCTCAAGCAGGTTACAAAATTAAAGGTTTGTGGATTTCTGGTATTCAAAGAAAACTTACATTTCAAAACTTAATCTTTCCTTTTAAATTACTTTCAAGTTTATGGGATTCTTATAGGGTTATAAAAAAATTTAAACCAAATGTTGTTATTGGGACTGGTGGTTTTGCAAGTGGGGCTGTTTTGAAAATGGCAACTTTAATGAATGTTCCTATTGTAGTTCAAGAGCAAAATTCTTACCCAGGAATAACAAATAAATTATTAGCAAGTAAAGCAAGTTCTATTTGTGTTGCTTACGAAGGTTTAGACAAATTTTTTCCAAAAGATAAAATTAAGTTGACTGGAAATCCTGTGAGACAAGATTTGCTAGATATAGATACAAAACGTATTCAAAGTTTAACTTATTTTGAATTAGATAGTACAAAAAGAACTTTATTGGTTTTGGGTGGGAGTTTAGGAGCTAGAAGAATAAATCAATTAATTGCCCAAGAGATAGATTTTATTACTCAATTAGGTGTTCAAGTAATTTGGCAATGTGGAAAATTGTATTATGATGAATACAGTCATTTTAATACAAAAGAAAATGTGCATGTTTTAGCGTTTATAGATAAAATGGATTTGGTTTATGCTGCAGCCGATATTATAATTTCTAGATCTGGAGCTTCGTCAGTTTCAGAATTGTGTATAGTAGGAAAACCAACAATTTTTGTTCCGTCTCCAAATGTGTCAGAAGACCATCAAACAAAAAATGCATTAGCAATTGTAGAGAAAAAAGCTGCAATACTTTTGAAAGAAAGCGAATTGGAAGAAAAATTTAAAAACACTTTTGCAGATTTACTTTCTAATGATGATATGCAAAATAAATTAAGTAAAAAGATTCACAAATTAGCTTTGCCTAATGCTACTAAAGAAATAGTAAAGGAAATAGGAAAATTGATAAACTTATAAAATGAATTTAAACCAAATACATAATATCTATTTCATAGGAATTGGAGGAATTGGAATGAGTGCTCTTGCACGATATT